>CAZXCO010000111.1:0-3947 GCA_964639095.1 uncultured Solibacteraceae bacterium | reverse complement strand
TTCGGCGGAACAAACACCTGGAAGAAGCGTTGCGCACGCCCTTCGCTGCTGATAAACGTCCCATCGGATTCAGCGAAGGAGCCTGCTGGCAGTAGCAGTTCGGCCTGTGCGGTCGTGGCGTTCGCAAGATGATCGAGCACGATTACGTGTGGCGCGTCGTTGAGGAATGAATCAACCTCCGGTGCCGGCGCGCGTCGGTACAGATCATTTTCGAGAATGATTACCGTGTCGGCGCGTCCTTCCCTGACGGCCTGAAATGCAGCGCTCAACGGCTGCCCGGCCATCAGTGCCGCGCCGATGGTATTGCATTCGGGCGCGGTAAAACTCAGGGCGGCATGAGCCGCCATTGCCACATTCGCTGCTGCCTCGATCACGGCTTCACCTGCGCAACTCATACCGGAAATCACCAGCGGTCTCTTTGCAGCCTTCAGCGCCCGTGCGATTTCGCCGGCCAGAGCGAAATCTCCCGTTCCAGGCGCGTTTAAGTCCAGCGCATGCGCGACTGCGAAACCGAAACGGGCCAAATCGTCGGGAGCGGCGTGGAATGTGGCTGTCGCGATCTCGTCGAGCCTGGTTGCATAGGGCGTTGCGACATAGACCGGACCTTTCCGGTCCTGCAGCGTATCCCGCACGCCGTAGTCCATCCACAACGGGATTTTGAGACTCCTTGCGGTCTCCATGGGCTGCTGCCGTACCGACTGCCGCACCGCAAGCGCCATTCTCGGAGCCACGGCGGTCAGATCTTCCCCGAGGATGAATACTGCATCGCACTCCTCCACTTCGCGCAGAGTCGGAGTCCGCACCGCGCCACGCCGCAGAATGTCGACCACCGAAGCAGCAATGCCCGCTTCGTGATCCGCCATGCCGCTGTAGAAGCGGCCTGCTCCCACCAGCGTGCGAAGCGCAAAATTCGCCTCAAGAGACGCACGCGGAGAGCCTATCCCGATCGCCTTGCGGTTCGTCACGGCGCGGCGCAGATGTTCGCGCGCGGCCCCTGCGGTCGCAGCTTGACCTTTGAGTACAGGCTGGGAGACACGCCGATCGCTGTTGACGAACTCGTAGCCGAATCTTCCGCGATCGCACAGGAAATAGCCGTTGACCTCATGGTTGTAACGATTGACGACGCGGCGCAGCGTCCCATAGCGCTCGCCGGCATCCGTATTGCAGCCCAGCGCGCAATGAACGCAAATCGAGGGAGCGAATTGCTGGTCCCATTTGCGGACGTAGTGACGCTTCAGAGTTTTATCCGTGAAGACGCCCGTGGGGCAGATTTCGACCAGGTTTCCGCTGAACTCGTTCTCCAGGACGCCGTCCTCGTAGCGGCCAAAAAATGTGTGATTGCGTGAGGCGAACGCGTTCAGGTCCGTGCCGCCGGCATAATCGCGATAGTAGCGGACACACCGATAGCACTGAATGCAGCGATTCATCTCATGATTGACCAGCGGACCGAGGTTCTGATTGCGAAACGTGCGCTTGTCGAATTCATAACGGCGGTAGTCATGGCCGGTCATCACGGTCATATCCTGCAGATGACACTCGCCGCCCTCATCGCAAACAGGACAGTCGTGCGGATGATTCAGCATGAGTCCTTCGATAATGCCGGCGCGAAATGTCGTGGCTTCCGCATCGTCGATTGAGATGCGGGTGCCCTCAGCCGCCGACGTCATGCAGGACATGACAATTTTGCCGTGCGAATCGTGTTCGTCCCTGAACTGTTTCACCGCACACTGACGGCATGCGCCCACCGAACCCAGCGCCGGATGCCAGCAGAAGTAAGGCACATTCAGGCCGTAACCGAGACATCCGTGCAGCAGGTTCTGCTCCGGATTCATCTCATACGGTTTGTTGTCAACGTACACCGTAGCCATACCTATCTCCACGGGCACCGATGCTCGTTGATATGCCGCTCGAAATCCGCCCGAAAGTATTTCAGGGCCGTGAGCAATGGGTCCGCGGCGCCAGGCGCCAGTGCGCAGACAGTGCTCCCGGGTCCCCACATCCTGCCCTGCGAGGCGAGCTTCTCAAGATCGCCCGGCTTTCCATCACCGTCCTCCAGCGCTTTGAGAATTCGCTCGACCCACCCAAGGCCGCTCCAACAAGGCGTGCAATAGCCACAGGACTCACGGGAGAAGAACCGCATCATGTTCCATGTCATGCCCACCGGACAGGTATGGTCGTCCAGCACGATCATCGTGCCGGTGCCCAGGCGGCTTCCCGCCTTGGGCATTTCGGTGAAGTCCATGGGGGTGTCCAGGTGCTCTTCAACAATGAAAGGTGTGGAACTGCCTCCGGGCAGGATTCCGCGTAATTCAAGCCCGTCGCGCAGGCCGCCGGCGTGTTCCTCGAGAATCTCCCGGACAGGTGTGCCCATAGGAAGTTCCCATAGCCCCGGACGCTTCACTTTGCCGCTTACTCCATAAAGCTTGGTTCCTGCATCTCCGCCGCGACTCAGACCCCGGAACCAGGCTGCCCCTTTGTTGATGATGTGCGGCACGCAGGCGATCGTCTCCACGTTATTGACGACGGTCGGCTTCCCGAAGAGGCCCACTACAGGCGGGAACGGCGGCTTGGTTCGCGGGTTGGCGCGCTTGCCTTCGAGCGCATTCAGCAGCCCCGTTTCATCTCCGCAGATATAACGGCCGGCGGAGACGTGAAGATACAGCTCGAGGTTGTATCCCGAACCAAGGATATTCCTGCCGAGATAGTTTGAGCTGTAGGCTTCCGCTATGGCGCGCGAAATCCGCTGTGCCGCCAGGGTGTACTCTCCCCGCAGGAAGATAAACGCGACGTCCGCCTCGATCGCGAATGACGCCACCATCGCGCCCTCGATGACCTGATGCGGATCCCTTTCCAGCAACAAACGGTCCTTGAATGTGCCAGGTTCCATTTCGTCGGCATTGATACACAGGTAAGTGGGATTGGGCGCGCTGTCACCAAGAGGTACAAAAGACCATTTCGTTCCAGTCGAAAATCCCGCTCCGCCGCGGCCGCGCAGGCCTGCTTCCTTGACTTCGGCTGTCACTGCCTTTGGCTGCATACCGGTGGTCAGTACCTTGCGAATCGCCTGATAGCCGCCGGCTTTCTCATAAGCCCGCAGATCCAGGTCAGATCCGTCCGCCGGCATGCTCCCGGTCAACGGCTTTTCCAGTGCGGCCGTCATTTGTACTTCTCGATCAGTACGTCAACCTTCCCGGCGTCCAGGTCACTGTGCAGATCGTCGTCGATCATCAGGGCTGGAGCGTGGTCGCAGCATCCGAGGCAAACGATCGGGAGCAATGTAAAACGATTGTCGGCCGTGGTCTCGCCAGGCTTGATTTCGAGGCGCTTCTCGAGACGCGAACGCACCGCGTCAGAGCCCATGAGCCAGCAACTCACGCTGTCGCAGGCCAGGATCACATGACGGCCCACGGGCCGGCGGAAAATCAGGTTGTAAAAAGTGGCAATGCTGTCGAGCTCCGTCGGAGACATCCCGATGTGCCGTGCAATGTCACAAAGGCTCTCGTCAGAAATCCAGCCTCGTCGCTTCTGAACGATCTTCAGCGCGTCGATCGAAACCGCATCGCGCCTCGGGTAATGCGCCGCTTCATTTTCAATCTCCTGAATTTCTTCGGCTGTCAGCATAGGCGCGCACCTTCACCGATCGACATCCGCCAGCACAAAATCGAGACTGCCGAGAATAATCACCAGATCAGCGATCATCAGACCGCGCGACAGCCATGACAGGGTCTGAATATGCGGGAAGGAAGGCGTACGGATGCGCGTCCGGTAAGAAGCCGTGCTTCCGTCGCTAACCAGGTAGTAACCGTTGTTGCCTTTCGCTCCTTCAATAGCGTGAAGCGCCTCGCCTGCTGGTATCACGGGGCCCCAGCTCACACCCAGGAAATGCGTGATGAGGGTTTCAATGTCGTGCATGGTCCGCTCTCTCCTGGGCGGTGTGGCCAGGTGAT
>CAZXCO010000110.1:0-5548 GCA_964639095.1 uncultured Solibacteraceae bacterium | reverse complement strand
ACAACGGAACGACCGATCCGACAACGGCGCGAAGTTCTCCTGCCTGCAGGAGATCCGCAATTTCGTACAACTGCTTCTGATTGGGCTCAACGATGAAGAACGCCTCTTTCACCCTGGGATCCGTGGCCTGTTCGGCGCTCGCAGCTACTGTTACAAGCCTGCCGCCCGGCCTCAGAACCTGCCATGAGCGGTCCAGCGTTTCACCGCCGACCGTGTCGAACACCACGTCGAGGTCTCGCATCACATCTTCGAAACGTGCGGACTTGTAGTCGATGACTTCGTCCGCTCCAAGGCTGGAAACGAGGCTCGCGCCGGCAGCCGAAGCGGTCGCAATCACACGTGCGCCATACAAATGCGCCAACTGGACGACGAAGATGCCGACCGCGCCGGCGCCGCCCTGGATCAGGACGCGCTCGCCCGGCTGCACCTTCGCCCGATCGAACAGACCCTGCCATGCGGTGAGCGCGTCGATCGGGACCGACGCCGCTTCCACATGCGTCAGGCCGGGCGGTTTGGGAACCACCGCGAAGAAGGGCGCCGTGCAGTATTCGGCCATGGCTCCGTCGGCATACCAGTCATTCATGCCGAAGACTTCGCGCCCGAGTTCCAGGCTGCCCACATCCTCGCCGGTCTCCTCCACCACACCCGAGAATTCATGTGCAGGCACGGCGTGAAGCCGCCGCGCTCCGGATGCCTGGTGGGTCGTCGGGTACCACGAAAGCTCGTCTTTTGTAACGCCCGCGGCCCTGACGCGAATCAACACCTCGCCCCGCCCGGGCCGCGGCCTTGCGGCATTGTCTTCAACCAGCACAGCTGGCTGACCGCTGTCAGCCACACGAATGACTCTCATGATTCACCTCGAACTCGCTGCCCGCGTCCCTGTGTGGACGACTGCTTTCACCAGATTACCTGCGGCGAGGCGGACGCAGAAGTGCGGGAAATGACCAAACGAGCCTGTCTCGCTGCGAAAAAATATGCAAGCGTCTGTCGCGTCGTCATCCGAAGAATTGAGAACATGGATCCATGCAAGAGCTGGCCCGAATTCTCGCGGAAGCCGACCGCGACGGGAAGGCGGTCGGCCACTTCAACGTCGCCGATCTGGTTTTGCTGAAGGGCGTCTTCCAGGCGGCGCAGGCGTTAAACGCGCCGGTCATCATCGGTGCGTCGGAGGGTGAAAGGGCGTTCACGGGAGCGCGGCAACTGGCCGCCTGTGTGAAGAGCCTGCGCGAGGAGTACGATTTTCCGGTTTTTCTGGATGCGGATCACACCCATTCGCTCGCAAGCGCAATCGAGGCGGCGAAAGCCGGATTCGACTACGTGGTCTTCGATCTCTCCACGCTGCCACTGGAGGAAAATGCGCGACAGACCCGCAAGGCCGTGGAAAGCGTCAAATCGATCAACCCTGGAATGATCGTGGAAGGTGAAATCGGAGATATCGGTTCCGGTTCCGAAATCCACGACGACGAACCCCGCGGCACTCAGAACCTCAGCAGCCCCGAGGAGGCTGCGCAATTCGTGAGCGCAACGGGAGTGGATGTTCTGGCTCCGGCCGTCGGAAACAGTCACGGCATGCGAAGGGGCATGGTCGCCGGAACCGAGAAGAAGCATCTGGATATCGAGCGGATTCGAAAGATAAAAGCCGCGGCCGGCAAGCCGCTGACTTTGCACGGCGGGTCGGGAACTGACGACGGCGATCTGCGGGGGGCCATCGGGGCCGGAATCAACATCGTTCACATCAACACCGAACTGCGGCTGGCGTGGCGGCGGGGCATCGAGGAGGGCCTCAAAAAGCACCCCGAAGAACTGGCCCCCTATAAAGTTCTGCCGCCGGCCGTCGCCGCAGTGCAGCAGGTCGTGGCTTCCAGGCTGCGTTTGTTTGCAAACCCGACTGCCGGATAAATCCGCGGCGGTCAGGCAGCGCCCGCGCCGGCGACATCCGTTGTCCGGTGCTGAGCGAGAAATCAGTAGGGCGTGGCGGATACATCGTTGCGGCCGAGGCTGCCGATGCCGAAATTGTCTTCGATCGAACGTAGCAGGCTGTAGTGGTTGTACGGCTTGCTGCGGTGGGTGCCGGCATGCAACATGCCGCCAATCAGCAGCGTATAGATGTCGTATTCCGTGTAAGGGAATGCCTCATCGAACGTGATCGCAATCAGCGTCCGGGGCGGAAATCGCGCGATCGGGTCGTCACCCAGAAATCCCTCGAGAAAAGTCGCGATATTCGCGATGGTCTGAGGCCCGGGCACAGCGGATTTCACCTTGCCATCGCTTTCCTGAATCGAGTGCCCGATGTTGACCAGATTGGGCGTGTACCAGACGTAATTCGCCAGTTTTCCTGACGCAAGGTCCGAAGCGAACGTGGCCTGGGCATTGACGATATTGGCGGCGCGCTGTGGATTTCCCACGATATTGGGGTAGCAGAGAAACGGCACGTGCCTTCGGGCGAACAGAGGGTCGGATTGCGGGGCCGGCTTCGGACCGGGCGGCGGGTAAACCGGGGATTCCGGCGGCTGAAACAAGACATCGGGAGGCTGCACGATGTCAACCTGCTGGAGGTTTTCAGCGTACGCCTTCCACGTCAATCCTCCCGCTTCCAGCAGATCCACGATGCTGGTTACCGGCGGCTGCGAGTTGGGGTCCATGGTCGTGATGTAAGGCGCCACCCAAAACGAGTCATCACCGTTGATGCCGAACGTGTCGCCGCCGGTGGAGGCAATGTAGTTGGGCTGCGACGGATGCGTCACGCCCACGGCGTCCTCCAGAAAGACGCCGTGCCGCCGGAGGGAATTCATGTATGAGTTACTCAGAACGAGATCGCGCGGGGCGTTCTCGAACATGACGATCACAATACGTTCAAATTCTGCTGACATCGTTTCCACCTTTCTCTCCGATCTCTCCGGGACTCGCCGTCGGCGGGCGGACAAGCGAGACCGGCAACAATTCGAGCGGACCGAACTCCGCCTCGCACGCCTGGCGCATCCATGCGGCCAGTTCCGTCACCAGTGGCAGCAGAACCTCGCGATCGGATGCGGGGTTCACCGCCAGTTCGAGACAGCGCCTCATTGCCGGCTCCTGCCCGGGGTAGTACTTCGAAAAACACTGATATGAGGGATAGAGGTCACGCGTATAGCGGAGTTCGCGCCTCATCACCAGAAGCATTCCCGCGCGCAGAAAGCCCTTCATCATGTCGTGGCAGAGACGCCTGCGGGCCTCTTCGTCGTCCGCTTTTCCCAGATCCTGGACGAACAGATCCACAAGATGCGGGAAAATGCGAAACCACTCCTGGGCGATGGGAGCGTCCGCCTTGTAAGGCTGGATCTGCGGCAGGAGATCTTCGCCGTGGATGCAGACGGCGGAGACCTTCATGACGAAGCGATAGTAGTGAAACGGACCGTGGACATCGGCCAGACTGATCTGCGATGTTTCGAGGCTCGTGACGAACGGAAACGCGCGCCGAAAATACTCCAGTGCGCGCGGCGGCCAGGGAGGGGGAGGATCCGCGCCAGGGCAGTCGTCAAACAGCACAGCGAACAGATCGACATCCGAGCGCCCGGGGATCGCCGTGCCCCGCGCAACCGATCCGCGCAGGTAGAGGCTGTGCAGCCCGGTCCCGAGCCGTGCGACTTCGATCTGGCGTGCATAGTCGACCGCTTCGCGCCACGGAGACAGAATCTTGTCTGCGCTGGTATCCGGGATAAGGTAGCCTTCCTGGTCGGTATCGAGAAAGATGCCGCTCTTCTGGATCTTGTTCATGCGGGTCCTCCGGGTTCAGGGCAGCAGGATCTCCTTCTCGCCGAACAGCCTCTCGGCGACGATGCCCTGCGCTTTGCAGTCCGCAAGCAGGGCGTTGGATTCGACAATCGGGCTGGAGGTCTCGGTGTATTTCTTGCTCATCACGTAGTTCAGCCACGGCTCCTGTCCCATCGCATAGACATAGACCTGCCTGCAGTGGAAGCGCCGCACGATATCGATGCCCTTCTCGTAGTTCGAGCCCGATAACCGGCGCGACTGGTCCATGGTGCGCTGCAGCCGCCGCGTGATCAGCGGGCCGTAGATCCAGGACAGCGGCGCGCCGTCGCATTCCATACCCAGAAACAGAACGTCGACGTCACCCACGATCCGCTGAACATGCCCATAGAGCTTCGGCTCGAGATTGCACGAGTCCGCCGCAAAGAGGAGGGAATGGCCTCCGAGGCGCACGAGATACGCCAGCTTGCACCGAATGTCGAGGTCGGCGTGCTCGCCAGGGAACGGCAATCCCGTAATCTCGACGCCCCCTGCGGTCAGCGTTTCCAGTTCGTCGAGGTCCACGACGTTGGCGAAGCCGATGCGCTGAAGCAGCAGTTTCAGCGAAGGATCCTGCAGCGCGCCGCCCGAGGAACGGGGCACGACCACACACCGGATGCGGTGGCGTAGTTGCAGGATCGTCTCGAACATGATGTGGTCCTGATGATTGTGCGTAATCAGGACGTAGTCGATGACATCGGGCAGATCCTCGTAGCCATAGCGCGGAATGCCGCTCTCGAAGGTGTAACTGAGCACCGGATCAGTGAGGATGCTGACCTCTCTGGTCTCGACGAGAATGCAGGCGTGCCCGAAGTAGCGCCAGCGCACGCCGCCACCCGTATACGCCTCGTAGGGGCGCGGCCGTTCCTCCGTCAGGAATGACTGGAACAGGGCATCGCAATCATCGGGGAGACCGAGCCGCTCCTTGATGCAGTGGAATCGCTTCGGAGTCCGCTTCATGGCAAAGAGATCGTCGATCGATTCGCTGGCGAAGGGGATCTGGAGGTGCACGCTCGCCTCGCCGTCCAGCCGGGGGGTGCTGAGCACGAAAGGGCGGTCGTCCTGGCAGATCAGTGAGAGCATGAGGCTCTGCGCGGTGACGTCGTAGAACGGGCTGTGATAAAGCAGGGGCTCGATCAGCCGGAAGGAGGGCTGGTTGTCGAGGTCGTAAACCAGTTCCACGTAGCCGCGCAGCAGTTCGGGGACGCAGGCGTACAGCGGCTCCAGCGAATGACCGTCGGCCCGCGTGCGCAGCAGGTCGTCAAGCTGCTGGATGGCCTCGGCGAACGCGATCATGTGGGCGCGATCCTGCTTCGTCTTCGCGATGAGAGCCCGGATGTCGGGCACACGGCCGCTCGCGTGATTGATGAACGGGCCGCCCAGCATCGCGGGGTTCGCGACCGCCGCGGCATGCACCTGCGGAGCGTTGACGAACGACTGCATGATCTTCAGATGCCGGTGGGTGATGTTCATCGCCGCCGTGGCCGGCGAGATCAGATGCGACCACGCGTACCAGCGGTCAACCAGCGGCTCGACGACGACATTGGGACGGAGATAGAGTTCCTGGCTTCCCATCACGCCCCGGCGCCTCGCGTTTTCGCCTTCACGCCGGAACCCTCGGCTTTCGCGATACAGGCCGCAAGCTCGGAGGCAAGTTCCCGGACGTGTGGCTCGGCCATCATCGTCACGTGATCTCCCGGAACGATGCGCACATCCACGCTCGCTTCCGCCAGTTGATTCCAGCCCCAGCTCTCGTCGTTGG
>CAZXCO010000109.1:0-5253 GCA_964639095.1 uncultured Solibacteraceae bacterium | reverse complement strand
AGACAGCCGCTCGTCGATGCAGATACAGCATTTCGGCAATCTGCAGGTGGCATATCGCACAGGCACAGCCGATGAGAGTGTGTTGGGCCACAGCTTCGATAACGACATTTTCTTTGCGGGTGTGCCCGAGTATCAGCCGCGCGAAACAGATGTGATTCTGGATATCGGTGCGCACATCGGGACCTTTTCGTTGCTGGCCGCATCGAGGGTGCCTCGCGGCGCCGTGTATGCCATTGAGGCATGCGAGGATACTTACAATTTTCTACACATAAACAAGGCCCTGAACGGGCTCAACAACCTCTCGATTTCGCACCTGGCGCTGGCGGACAAGCGCGGCACGGCGACACTCTATTACGACAGGGGCAACTGGGGGCATTCGATTGTCTCGCAATTATCGCCCAAGTCGGAGCAGGTGGAGACTTGCTCGCTGCCTCAGTTCCTGGAAGACAAGGGGATCGACAGGGTCGACTTTGTGAAGTCGAACTGCGAGGGAGCTGAGTTCCCGATTTTTCTGAGTACTCCGGTCGAGGTACTGCAGAAGTTCCATACGATTCTGATTCTGTACCACTGTGACCTGTGGAAGGACAACAGCCTGGAGCAACTGCTGGAGCACCTGAAGCGGGCCGGCTTCAAAAAAGACATCCGGAAGAAGACCAGAGAGCGCGGCTGGATCGTATCGGTTAACCAGAACTGGCGCGCATAGATTGGCTTCGCGGTTACAGAGCGCCCATCGTGTCCACTCCAACCTGGACGCTTCCAGCCGCGCTGTATGCTTTCCGTAAAGAATTCGTTGGCGATAAATTCAGTTTTGCCACAAGGCTTTGAAGATCGAGAGGGCGTCCTCCGCAGGAGCAACTTCAGCCGGACGCCCCTGAGGCCCACTCACCGGCGACCATTTGAGCTGGACATCGAACAACCCGGCGATCCCGGTCTTGTTAACGACGGGGCGGCCTACATCGCGCTGCTGGCCCAGCGCAGCCGCCAGTTGGTTCAGATCAACGCTGAGCCCGACCAGCGAGCTCAAGGAAATTCGGAAACCACCGCAGGCAGCGCCTGGCGCGCGTGTGGAAGGTTGACACTCCTCATCCTGTACGCTCCTGAGTTTCGCTCCGTGAGTGTCCGCGACGAGCGCATAGCCTTTCATCTGTCTCGTTTCGATGTGCAATTGCAGATGAAATCTTTCGGCCAGCATGCTTTGGAGCATGGAAGAGATGCCGGGCCGGCCAGTGTTGCCCGGCGCCTTGGCGATCACATCGTAATTTTCCGACCAGCCCCAGCGCGGTAGTCCTGAAATCTGGTATGTCCGAACGTCGTATCCCATCGCAATCAGCACTCCGAGGCTGACGTTTTTTGCCGTGAATCTTCCTCCAACCGCAGGAGTTATCGACATCACGCCGGTTCGGGACGTGTTGGGCCGGATCGAGACCACTTCGAACTCCGCCGCGGCAGGCGCCTGAGCCACGATGCGGGCGGCGAGAGCGAAGAAGCCAATGATCAGTCCGGCAATCGCGCCTTTGCTCATGTATACGAATACCGTGTTCGATCCCGGAGGTTTCAAAGCAATCCGGTGATGCCAATCCGCGAGAAAATTACAGAGTCTGAGCCCTGGCCTGTCACAAAACGGACTCCCCCCGTGTTCTGGAAGTGTGAACACGGCGGATGAAGGCGTCGTCGCCGGCAATTTCAGCGACGCCCGGCTGGACCTCGAAACGCTTTTTCATTCTCAGTATGGGCGGATTGCGCGTGTCATAGCCGGAATCATCAGGGACCCCGCCCGCGCTGAAGAACTTGCCGTCGAAGTGTTTCTGAAATGGGAGCAAACGCCAAAGGCGCATGGCGAAGGCGCGGAGGGCTGGCTTTACCGCGCAGCTGTGCGATCCGCATTGAATGAACTTCGACGCAGGGCCTTGAGATCCCGCTGCGAACGGCTGATCGGCTTCTTCTGGTACGGGAGATCCGCCGAGACACCGGACAAGTTGTATGCCGCAAGCGAGGACGAGGAGCGCGTGCGCATCGTGCTGAGCGCGATGGATCCGCGACAGGCGGAACTGCTTTTGCTGCGCAGCCATGATTTCAGCTACCAGCAACTCGCGGAAACGCTCCAGCTCAATCCGGCTTCCATCGGAACGCTTCTCAGACGCGCGCTGCATGCTTTCCGTAAAGAATTCGCCGATCGTTATGGAGAACGCCATGGACAGAAATGAAGAGCGCGAAGTCGATCGTATGATTGCCGCACGATTCTCCACCTGCAGAGCGGATGGCGACTGGCGTCCCGATTTTCAGCGCGGACTCCTCCTGCTCAGGGAGCGGCGCAGGGCAGCGCGCCGCGGGAAAAGGTCGGTCCTGCTCGCGGCGGGGGCGCTCGCGGCAGCCATTCCGATCATGGCCTTTCCGTTCACGCGGGCATTTGCGGCGCATTGCGTATCGGCATGTGTTCAGCAGACCGTTGCGGTGCGGCGCCTCCTGGCGGGCGGCGAGGCGGCCTCGAAACCGAGCAGTACCTATATCGCGCCGGCGTATCGGAAAGCCGCGCCGGATTTCGCTCTGACCGATGCTTTCGGCCGGACGGTCAGACTTTCGGATTTCCGCGGCAAGGTCGTGCTCCTGAACTTCTGGGCGACATGGTGCAGCCCCTGCGAACAGGAGATCCCGTGGTTTATCGATTTTCAGCGGCAACACGAGCAACAAGGCTTCACGGTGCTTGGCATTTCAGTGGACAGCGAAGGCTGGAATGCGGTCAGACCTTATCTGGAGCGGAAGAAGGTCAATTACCCGGTTATGCTCACCAACGATGAGACCGCGGGGCTGTTTGGCGGGCTGCAATCCATTCCGTTGACGATCGTGATCGACCGGTCGGGCCGGATTGCGGCGATACATGCAGGCCTGTGCCGCAGGTATGAATACGAAGGCGACATCAACACCGTTCTGAACGAATAACGGGAAACGCGCTCATGCAATCCGTCACGCTTCGAATCGTCTGCCTCGGCGCCGCGCTCCTCGCTCCCGCAGGAATAGCCTTTCAGCGCGAAATCCTGACCACTGCAGACGCCGGGGGCCACGCGGTTCAACTCACCGCAAGAATCATGCTGCGAAACGGCACGAGCCGGATGGCCAGACTGCAGGGCGTTGGATGCTCAGCGGGCATCTGCTCCCGGACCGCAATCCGGGGCAAAGACCGAAGCGAAACGCTGGTGAACACCTGGCTGGACTCACTCGCCGCAATCTGCGACACGACGGGCACTGAAGCTTCATTCGTGTTCAAGGATGGAACCAGGCGACGATTGTCGCTGGTAACGGATTTCCGCGTTCTGTTTTTGCAGAGTCCGACCGGAGGCACAGAGAAGCTCGATCTGGGGAGCATCAGATCAGTGGAGTTCCTCCCGCTGTCAAAGTGACGGCGCCCTCGTTTTCTTCCTACGCCACACTTTCCCGATGCGCGGCCCAAAATTGAAGGGGTCCCAGGCGTGCGATAGAATCTCAAACCGTGGGCCATATTTCGACTGAAGTCCGACGCCCGGCGACGCAGCCGGCAGTCGGAGCTTCAACCCGTGGCCGCGCGGTCAGGCAAGAACCCGCGCATTACCGGGCGAAATGGCGGACCCATAAATAAAAGGGGACTATCGATTGCACAATCCATTCATCCGCACAATCGTGACGGCGGCAACGATCCTGTTGGCCGGCGGCGCCGCCGCCCAGGCGCAGAAGCTGGATCGTCCAATGACCATTTCGGGCCATCCGAACTTAAATGGTATCTGGCAGGCCCTGAACACGGCATACTGGAGTCTTGAGGGTCATTCTGTTGAAGGATTCGGCAAAGACTTCTGGCAACTCGGCGCGATCGGAGTCATTCCAGCGGGGCAGAGCGTTCTGAAGGGAGGCGGAACCATTCCATACCTGCCGGACGCGCTCAAGAAGCGCAACGACAACCGCTCCAAATGGCCTGAAGCCGACCCCGAAGCGAAATGCTACATGCTGGGTGTGCCGCGCGTCACCTATCAGAACCGCCCCTTCCAGATCTTCCAGAGCGGCGACGGCGATATGCTCATGGTCTATCCGTTCGCGGCGACCAACAGAATCATCTATATGAAGGACCACACCGATCTGCCGGTGGATTCGTGGATGGGCCGGTCAAACGGAGACTGGGACGGTGATGTTCTGGTCGTGACGACCACTTCGCAAAACGGCCAGTCATGGCTGGATCGGGCCGGTAACTTCGCCAGCAACAAACTGAAGGTCACCGAGCGCTTCAAGCTTCTCGACGCCAATCACATCTGGTATGAGGCTACGCTCGACGATCCGCAGACGTATTCCAAACCCTGGACGATCGAGATGCCGCTTTATCGCCTGATCGACAACAATGCGCAATTACTGGAGCATAAGTGCGTTCCGTACACGGATATGCTGCTTTATCACGATCTGCTTCAGCCGAAAAAATGACCGGATTCGAAGTGCGGCAGAAGTTTTATAAGATGAAAAAAGGAGTCAGGCTAATGCACAGCAGACTGCTGAAGTTTGCAGGAATCGCCGGCATGCTGCTCGCGGCAGCATTGCCCATGGCGGCGCATCACTCGTTTTCCGCGGAGTTCGACGCCACCAAGAAGATCACGCTCGAAGGGAAGGTCGTCCAGATGGAATGGGTGAATCCGCATTCCTGGCTGGACATCGACGTGACGAAAGCGGACGGCACGGTGGAACGGTGGCGGATTGAAGGCGGATCGCCGTCGGTATTGCTTCGCCTCGGCTGGAACCGGAACTCGCTGCCTGCGGGAACGAAGATCAAAGTTGTCGGGTACCAGGCCAAGGATGGCTCGCTGCGCGCGAGTTCGCGAGAGATCGAGTTTCCGGACGGCCGGAAAATGAATCTTGGTGGTTCGGCGAATTCAGACGCACCAGGAAAATAAGCTCCAATCCCCGGCCTCGGATTCCCTGCGCTTCGTATCTCCGGGCGATTCACGTGACCCACGCGAATCGCCCGATTCCTTCCTTTTGGATTGCTATTTCGCTGCGGGCGGCGGCGCCGGCGCTTTGGGATGCGCCCGCTCGTACCGGGACGTCTCGATATATCCCCGGATAGCCGTGTTGCCCTCGTGGCAGGCGTATTCGAACATCTGATACTTGTTATCCAGCTTCAGGGGGAAGTGGACTGCCCACGGACTCACGATGACCTCCGGATCCTCGACCCTCATCTGATAGTCGATCGTATCCTCGGCAGTTCGGGTAAAGCGCTCGGTGATGCGCATATTTTCCGTGGTC
>CAZXCO010000108.1:0-7961 GCA_964639095.1 uncultured Solibacteraceae bacterium | reverse complement strand
AATCCACCGAATGCAAAGGAATTCGAGAGAGCATATTCAACATTCGCGCGGCGCGGACAGTTCGGAATATAGTCCAGATCGCAGTCGGGATCGCGCTCGTTGAAGTGGACGGTCGGTGGCAGAATGCCGCTTGAGAGGGCGAAGATGGCGGCGGCGCATTCGATCGCCCCTGCTGCGCCGAGCGTATGGCCGTGCATGGCCTTTGTGGAGGAGATGGCGAGGCGTTCAGCATGTTCGCCGAAAGCAAGATGCAGGGCGCGCGTTTCGGTGATGTCATTCACGGTTGTGCCGGTGCCGTGCGCGTTGATATAACCCACGCGGTCAGGCATGAGACCGGCGTCGTTCAGAGCGGCGCGGATCGCCTTCGCCGCCCCCTCCGCCGAGGGCTGCGTAATGTGATGCGCGTCGCTCGACATTCCGAAGCCCGCGATCTCGGCGATCGGTTTCGCGCCGCGCGCCCGCGCATGATCGAGCGATTCGATCACCAGCATGGCGGCGCCCTCGCCCAGAATCATGCCGTTCCGGTCCTTCGAAAAGGGCCGGCAGACCGTGGGCGAGACCACACGCATGGCTTCCCAGGCCTTGAGGATTCCGTAGCTGAAGGGGGCTTCGCTGCCGCCGGTCAGGGCCACGTCCGAGATGCCGGAGCGCACCATCCAGAACGCCTGCCCGATGGCATGGGCTGAAGAGGAGCAGGCGGTCGAGAGGGTAAATGCCGGTCCCGTGATGCCGAATTCCTGCGAGATGGCGCTGGCTCCGGCATTGGCCATCGTTTTCGGGATGGTCATGGGATGAACACGCGGCTTGCCTGCCTTGTAAACGTCCTGAAAGCCCTGATCTTCCGTGGCCTGACCGCCCACGCACGACCCGGTCACGATGGCTGCGTTCTCGCGCAAAGCGGCGGTCCACTCGATGCCGCTCCGGCTCACGGCTTCACGCGCCGCCACGACTGTGAATTGCGCGAAGCGATCGAGCATGTCCGCGTCTTTCAGCGAAAAGTGATCGGAGGGGGTGTAGCCGCGCACTTCGCCTCCATTCTGAATCCGGAGATCGGCGCGCTCGATGTTCGACAGCGGCGCGATTCCGCAGCGCCCCTCGGCCAGCGCCGCATCGAACTCATCGCGATTGCGGCCGAGGGCGCTGATGACGCCGATGCCTGTGACGACGACCCGGCGCATCAGGATGACGCCGGCGCCGTTTCCCCTGACGTTTCGCCCGGCGCGTCGTCCGGGGTCCTGGTCATTTCGACCAGACGCGTCACTCCTTCGACCATATCGCGGACGTTCCGGATGGATTTGACCTCTTCATCCGGCACATTGATGTTGAACTCGTTTTCCAGCGCAAAAACGATGTTGACGCCGTCCATGGAGTCGATGCCGAGCTCTTCGAAGCTGCTGTCGATGGTGACCTGGGCCGGGTCCTTGCGCTGGGTTTCGGCGATGATTCGCAGCACGCGCTGCGTTAATTCGTCATTCCGCATCAATTCCGGCATAGGATTCTGGAGACGGTTTCAAAATGATATCCCTTTTCCAGCAACGCTGGAACGATGCGCCGCACGGCTTCAATGGTGTGGCTCGCATCGGGCTGTTCCAGCGTGCCGCGGCCGTCGTGCAGGCAGATGATGGAGCCGTCGCGTGCGCGGGAAAGAACGCGTTCGGCGATTCGGGGCGCGGAAAGCTTCCAGTCGAGGCCGATCACGCTCCACATGATACAAGTCAGGCCCAGGCGCTTCTGCATTTCGCGGAATCCGAACCAGCGGACGCCGAACGGCGGGCGCAGGAAAACGGGAGCGTTCGATGTGGTCTCCGCAATCGCATCCTGTGCCCGCCGGAATTCCTCCTCGATGAACGCAGGGCTCCGGAGCGCGAAGTTCGGATGCGTGTGGGAGTGATTGCCGATCTCGTGCGGACCCGCGCAGACGGCCCGGCTCAGTTCGGGCGCGCGGAGCACGTTCTGGCCGCACTGAAAGAATGTGGCGGGCGCGCCGTAGCTTTCGAGGATGTCGAGAATCCGGCCCGTGGCGGGGCTCGGACCATCGTCGAAGGTCAGCGCGAGGGCCTTGCGGCCGGGCCGCGCCCTCCAGGTGGACGGTCCGAAGATCTGCGAAGAGCGCCCCCGCACCCCCCACGCCATGGCCGCGGCCGACAACGAGAGCCCGGCGAGGGCGCGCGAACGGGCGCCATTCAAACGATTTCTTCCTTTGCCGGATCCCATCGCACGGTCCGGCCGCCGTAGAAACTTTCGATCGCCATGTTGCAGGTGACGGAGACCCGAAACCCGATCTCGAAGGGGCAATTCGGCTGTCTGCCGGTGCGGATCGAATCGAGGAAGTTCTGCATATGGGCGCGGGGCGGAGTGGCGGTCTGGCCCAGCATTTCGATTCCGCCAGGCCGGTTCACCCGCTGGGGCAGATACCGGATCTGCTGGCCGCGCGAAATGGTGCCGTCGGTGCCGAGAACATCTTCGGTAACGCCGAGCTGGTTATTGCCGAAGCCGGAATCCCACGAGAACAGCAGAGTCTCGTGCTCCATCACGACGTTCATGGTGTCGGGAACTTCGCGGCCATCCTGCCAGCGGTAAAGGCCACCGGTCATGGTCACCGCATAGGGAATCCCGAGATCCATCACCTTGTACCAGAAGGCGAGCTGCTGAGACAGGCTTTCGTGGACATTGCCACCCGAGTAATCCTGGAAAAGCCGCCAGTTGACATAGCGGTCGGGATCGAAATCGCGAGGGGGCGCGCTGCCCAGAAAGCTCCGCCAGTCGATGGTCTCGGGCGTCATGTCGGGATACACGGGGCGTGTCCACTGCGGTTTGCCGTGGGGCGTGTTGCGGTACATGTGCGCGCGAATGGCAGTGATCTGGCCGACGTTGCCGCTCGCGAGATAGTTCAACGCATCGGTGACATGGCCCATGGAGCAGGACTGATGGCCGACCTGGGCCACGCGATTGCCCGCGCGCTGGAACGCCGCCCGCATAGCCTTCGCCTCAGCAGCCGTGAACGCCATCGTCTTTTCCTGATAGACATGCTTTCCGGCGGTCATTGCGGCAATGAAGCACTCCGCGTGCAGATGCTGAGGGGTCGCGATAATGACGGCGTCGAGCGAAGGATCGTCGAGTAACTGGCGGTAATCGGCGCAGGTCTTCGCGCCCGGCGCCAGTTTCGCGGCTTCCGCGCGCCGGCGGGCATATACGTCGGCGAACGCGATCACCTCGGTATCCGGGCAGGCCATGGCTTCACGGGCAAGCTGTGTGCCGCGATCGCCCGCGCCGATGACGCCGAGCCGCAGCCGGCCGCTGGCCGCAAACACTTTTCCGGTCGCGAGACTGCCGGCCAGGCCTGTGGCCACATTGCCGATGAAGTTTCGTCGCGTCTGCACGGAGCTCATTCAGTGTAACCTTTTGGCGGAGATTGTCAGCAAACCTCCCTGATTCATTATGGCGCGGCGCCCCCGCCCGGAGCCCGCCTGGTACCATTGAGCATCGTGTTCCGACGGGTCATCTGGATCGTGCTCGACAGCGTAGGGGTGGGGGAAATGCCCGATGCCGCGGCATACGGCGACGCCGGAAGCGACACGGTCGGGAATATCGCCCGGCGGCGCGGCCTTGAGGTCCCGAATCTTTGCCGGTTGGGGCTGGGAAATTTAAAACCGATGCCGCAACTCCCGAAGGCCGAGCGTCCCGCGGGGGCCTTCGGCCGATGTACTCTGGCCTCGCCGGGAAAAGACACGACCACCGGCCATTGGGAGATGGCGGGCATCCATCTGAAGAAGCCGCTTCCGCTCTTTCCGGAAGGCTTCCCGCCGGAAGTCATGGATGCATTCGAAAAACAGACGGGGCGCAAGGCGTTGGGCAACAAGGCGGCTTCGGGGACCGAGATCATTCAGGAACTCGGCGAGGAACACATGCGCACGGGCTCGCCCATCGTCTACACTTCGGCCGACAGCGTTTTTCAGATTGCGGCGCATGAGGACGTGATCCCGCTGGCCGAGCTTTACCGGATATGTGAAACGGCGCGAAGCATTCTGAGGGGGCCTTTTGAGGTAGGCCGGGTGATTGCACGGCCATTCGAAGGCGCGCCCGGAGCATTCCGCCGCACGGCCAACCGGCACGATTACGCGGTGCCGCCGCCGGGAGGCATGCTGCTTGACAAACTGGCGGACAAGAACGTTCCGGTTTACGGCATAGGGAAGATATTCGACATATTTCTCGGACGGGGCATCGCGGGCCACGTGCTGACAAAGAGCAATGCCGACGGCATGGCGAAGACGCTCGAAACGATGGCGCATTTCGATAGAGGGCTGGTCTTCGTAAACCTGGTGGACTTCGATCAGCAGTATGGCCATCGCAACGATGTCGAAGGCTACGGGAACGCGCTTGAGGAGTTCGACGGCTGGCTGCCTGACTTCGAGTGCGCGATGGCTCCCGGCGATCTGGCGATTCTGACGGCTGATCACGGATGCGATCCGACGACGCCGTCGACCGATCACAGCCGCGAGTACACACCGCTCATCGTGTTCGGCGGCGCAGTCAAACAGGGCGTCGATCTGGGCCTCCGCGGCACCCTGAGCGACATCGGCCAGACTGTAGCGGAGAACTTCGGCACATCAATCGAACAGGGAACAAGTTTTCTCGGAGCCATCGCATGAAAAGGAAGCCCATCATGGCCGGCAACTGGAAGATGTACAAGACGCCCGCCGAGACGCACGCGTTCTTTCAGGTTTTCAAGCCGTTCGTGGCGGAGAGCGTGAACTGCGACATTGTGATCTGTCCGCCTTTCCCGAATCTGCATGCTGCAGTGAAGGAGGCGGAGGGCACCAACATCGCGATCGGGGCGCAGAATCTGTACTGGGGCAGGGAAGGCGCGGTGACGGGCGAGGTCTCCGGGCATATGCTCCAGGCGGTGGGGTGCCGTTTCGTGATCGTTGCGCACAGCGAACGCCGCCAGTATTTCGGCGAGACGGAGCCTGATGTGGTGCGCAAGACGCAGGCGGCTCTCGAATTCGGTCTGACGCCGATCGTGTGCGTGGGCGAGCGGCTCGACGAGCGCGAGGCGGACCGGACCAAAGATGTGCTCGCGGAACAGTTCGACGGCGGAATCGCGCCACTCGCGCCCGAGGAGTTCGCAAAAGTCGTGATCGCTTACGAGCCCGTATGGGCGATCGGAACCGGCAAAACGGCGACGCCGGAAATCGCAGCCGAAGCCCACCGCTTCATCCGCGGCAAGGCGGCTGCGAGGTACGGCGACGCCGCCGCCGCGGCGGTGCGCATTCTCTATGGCGGCAGCGTGAAGCCGGAGAATGTGAAAAACCTGATGGCCGAACCCGAAATCGACGGTGCGCTGGTGGGCGGCGCGAGTCTGGACCCGGTGTCTTTCGCGGCCGTGGTGAAATATTCGGATCTGAGGTCTTGATTCTTACACCGAATGGTCCATATTGAAAATCTTCGAAAAATTTATCGTTCCGGTGATAAAGATCTCGTCATTTTTCACGATCTCAACCTGAATGTGGCCGAGGGCGAGCAGATTGCGATTGTCGGCGAAAGCGGGGCCGGGAAAAGTACCCTTCTACACCTCATTGGCGGCTTGGACAAACCGAGCGGCGGGGCGATATACTACAAGCATAAAAGTATTACTGAACTGGCCGAGCCGGAGCTTTCCGCTTTTCGAAACCGGGAGATTGGATACGTCTGGCAACAGCATCATCTGCTGCCGGAGTTCACAGCGGAAGAAAATGTGAGCATGCCGCTGCGCATTCGGGGAGAGTCGGGCGCGAACGCGTCGTCAGTGGCGCTGGCCGGTCTGGAGGAGGTTGGGCTGAGAGATCGGGCGCAGCATCGGGCGGGGGAACTCTCCGGCGGCGAACAGCAGCGCGTGGCGATCGCACGGGCGCTGGCCGGAAATCCTTCACTGCTGCTCGCGGATGAACCGACGGGGAATCTGGATGAAAATACGGGGGAGATGATCTTCAACCTGCTGGGTGACATACGCAAACGGCGCAATCTGACGGCCATTCTGGTAACGCACAATCTGCAGTTCGCGCGGCGATGCGATCGGATTCTGAAACTGGAAGGAGGGGCGCTTGCGGAGTTCCAGAACCTCCGGTGAAGTTTTCAGGCGCCAGGGCTTTGCAACTAAAACGTAGCGGAGAGTATCTTTAGAATATACACTGCTGTGCGGCAGACGGGAGTACCGATAACCAATGTTCGAGCGTTACACGGAAAAAGCGCGGCGCGTTATTTTTTTCGCCAGGTATGAGGCGAGTCAGTTCGGCAGTCCGTACATAGAAACCGAGCATCTGCTGCTCGGGCTTCTGCGCGAGGACAAGCAACTAGCCAATCGTTTTCTGCGGTCGCACGCGGCCGTGGATTCCATCCGGAAGCAAATCGAAGGCCACACAACGGTTCGCGAGAAGGTTTCGACTTCGGTCGATCTGCCTCTGAGCCATGAGTGCAAGCGCGTGCTGGCCTACGGAGCGGAGGAAGCCGAAAGGCTGAACCACAAGCACATCGGGACCGAACATCTGCTGCTCGGGCTGTTGCGTGAAGAGAAGTGTTTCGCGGCCGAAATTCTGCACGAGCGGGGGCTGCGCCTGTCGACGATCCGGGAAGAGCTGCAGCGATCCCAGTCGGAAAAGGTAGCCAGCAACCGCCCCAAGGAGAGCTCTCTGCTGGCCGAGTTCTCCCGCGACCTCACTCAGGCCGCGATGGACAACGCGCTCGACCCGCTGATCGGGCGCGACCATGAGCTGGAACGCGTCGTACAGATTCTTTGCCGGCGCACGAAAAACAATCCCGTGCTGATCGGCGAGCCGGGGGTGGGCAAGACGGCCATCGTCGAAGGCCTGGCGCAGAAAATCGCCGAGGGCGATGTGCCTTCGTTTCTCGCCGACAAGCGGATTCTGGCGCTCGATCTTTCCCTGATCGTCGCCGGAACCAAGTCCCGCGGCCAGTTTGAAGAACGGCTCAAGACCATCATGAAGGAACTGATGGAGAGCCAGAATTCGATTATCTTTATCGACGAGCTGCATACGCTCGTGGGCGCCGGCTCGGCGGAAGGTTCGCTCGACGCGGCCAACATTCTGAAGCCCGCGCTGTCGCGTGGCGAGATCCAGTGCATCGGAGCCACCACGCCCGCGGAGTTCCGGAAATCCATCGAGAAGGACCGGTCGCTGGAGCGCCGTTTCCAGGCCGTGAAGGTGCCGCCGCCGAACGAGGCGGATGCCGTGAAGATCATGTACGGCATCAAGGACCGCTACGAAAAGTTCCACGCCGTGAGCTATACGGATGAAGCGATCGAAGCGGCTGTCTTCACATCGAACCGCTACATTCCGGACCGGTTTCTGCCGGACAAGGCGATCGATCTGGTGGATGAGGCCGGCGCGCGCGTGAAGCTGCGGCAGACCACGCTTCCGGCGGATCTCGCCGACATTCAAAAACGCATCAAATTCATCGTTCACCGGATGGAGAACGCCATCGCGAACCACGAGTTCGAGAAGGCGCGGTTCTATTCGGATGAAGAGCGGAAGGAGCGCGAGAACATGCGCCAGCTCCGCGAGAAATACAACCTCGACGACTCCTCCACGGGAGTGGTCACGAAGGAGGATATCGAAGACGTGGTGGCGCGCTGGACCGGCGTTCCCATGACTTCGATCAAGGAAGAAGAGATCGCCAAGCTGCTGCGGATCGAAGACGAACTGCATTCGCGGATCATCAGCCAGGATAAGGCGATTTCCGCTCTGGCGCGGGCGATACGGCGTTCGCGCGCGGGCCTGAAGGCATCCACACGGCCGGCGGGTTCCTTCCTCTTCCTCGGGCCGACAGGCGTCGGCAAGACGGAAGTCGCGCGGGCACTGGCGGCATTCCTCTTCGGCAGCGAAAAGAGCCTGGTGCGCTTCGACATGTCGGAGTACATGGAGAAGCACTCGGTTTCGAAGCTGATCGGCTCGCCCCCGGGATACGTG
>CAZXCO010000107.1:0-4277 GCA_964639095.1 uncultured Solibacteraceae bacterium | reverse complement strand
AAGCGGCGTAGAGCAGCAGCTTATGCCGGCCCGTTCCGCGCAGTCAACGTTCACCGCCGTGGGCGACCGGCACCCTCGCGATCGTCGGTTGAAGTCCCGGCATCTCGCCGTCGAGCGGAGCGGGATCGCGATCGTCTATCGGTGGGAATTGCCGGGCGTTTCCAGCGCCGCCGTCAGATGCATGTTCCGGTATTTCCGGGCGAGATCGAGCGCGGTTGCTCCGTCCCGCGTCACAGCCGTTCTGTGGGCTCCGGACTTCAGTAACAAATCGACCATCGCGGAATCTCCGAAGTCGATGGAAGCGGCGTAGAGCAGCGGTGTCATGCCGGTCCGGCCCACGTGATTGACGTTCGCTCCGTGCTTTAGAAGCACTCGCGCGATCTCCAGTTGATTCCCCATCACGGCACGCTCGAGCGGAGTGGTGTCCGACCCGTCCGGCTCATCGACCTTCGCGCCGAGATCGAGCAGGGTCTGGACCGCTTCGAGCTTGCCCGTCCGTACGGCGGCCACAAGGGCGCGATCCAGCGGCGCTCCCGCATCGTGGAGTGGCTTCAGAATATCCGGATTCCCGACCGTGGCGGCCAGCAGCAGCGGCGAAGGGGAACCGGCCGCCTCGGCGCCGTGCCCGAGCAGCAGACGCGCCGCGGGCGCACCATCCCGGAAAAGCGCGGCAACCATGAGGGCAGAGTAATTCGACTTCGCGCGCGCGTTCACATGAGCGCCACGGTCGAGCAGCAATTGCACCTTCGCAACATCCGGCACAGCCATCATCAGCGCCGTCGTGCCGCCGGATTTCGTGGCTGAGTTCGGATCGAACCCGTCGTCAAGAAGCTTTTTCAAATCCGCTGCGGAGCCGAACAGGACGGTCTCGGCCCAGGGCTCGGGCGCCGGAAGCGCCGGCTTCCACGCGGCCACGCCGCCCCCTGCAGCGGGTCCGAGTGCGCTCGAAAGCGCCATGATCGCGAGACTCGCAGCGGATGCGGAAAGATATTGATCGTGTCCGTATGGATACCCGCTTTCGAAATACGCAGGACTCAACTGCGCCGGCGGATGCAGGCGGGAGGCCACATGCCACGAGCCGTCTGGCGACTGGGTCGAAACCAGCCACGCGATACCGCGCCGCCACCGGGCGTCCGTAACCGGCACCCCTGCGGCATCGTGCAGCGCCACCAGAGCCTCCGCGGTTGAGTAGGCGTCGGAAGGCCGCTCGTGTCCGTCGAAGACGCCCCATCCGCCATCGGCCTGCTGAGTCGCGATCAGAGCACGACCCGCCTTCTCGAGAAAGGCCCTGTCGCCGCCGCCGGCCCATGCCAGCCCGATCATCTGCCACACTCTTTCTTCGGTGTCGCGAGGCCGGTGAGTGAGCAGCCATGCCCGCGCGCGGCCCACTCGCGCCGTCACGTCGCCTTTCTGACTCGGGTGACTGTAGAGCTGAATGGCCCGCAGGCCGATGGCCGTCTGCGTGAAGTTGCTGTAAGACTGCGGCGGCCTCTGGTGCAGGTCGTCCCAGCGGCCGCTCGGATCCTGCCTGCCGGCCACGAGGCGAGCCAGAACGTTGCTCGCGAGATTCGGCTCGACGCCCGCGGCGTTCGCCGCCACCAGCGAGTAGCCGAGATCCATTGTGGTCTCCTGCACGTCGCGGTACTGCACGGCGGCATCGAGATCGGTGAAAGCGAAGGCCTTCACGGCATCGGCGTGGGCAATCGATTCGTCGACCGGAACGCGGTGCGCGCGGGCCACCCGAAAGGCCATGGCGGGCAGAAACTGATGATGGCAGGAATGGCAGTCGACCTTCGAATACCAGGTTTTCTGGCTCGCCTGCAGCAGTCGCACGGCCCGCTCGGCGGAATCGCGAATCCGGGTGGGGGACGGATCGGATGAAGAAGAAACGGCGGCGGACGCGTTTGCAGCCAACAGCGCCACAAAGCAGAGCAAGCCGATCCGAATTCTCATTCGGGCACTATACTACAGGAAAATTTACTCGCGTCCGTCGCGCGCCTTCAGCCGGTAGAGATAGGCTTCATCCGCGAAAGCCGCGAGCTCGCGATCGAACTCCCGAAGCCAGTCGCTCCGCTCTTTGCGCTTGAAGTTTTCAAGCGTGCGCAGTTTCCTGTCGGCTTCGACAAGACGATTTCTTTCCATGTTCAGTGCCTCCCGCGCGGCGGCCGCCTGCGCTTCGAATGCGCGAATCTGCTGCCTGGACCTCTTCCCGAGGCCGGCGAACGCAAGGAGAGCTACACTGTCGCCTCCTTTCGTCGCCTGCTCTGACGCCTCCGACAATTCGGCCTGCCGGGCGCGGATCGCAGCCTCGATCTCGGCCAGCCTCCCGGCCGCGGCGGCCACGCGGGACTTTTGCAGCTCCACCTGAGTCTCGCGCCAGCGCAAAGCCTGTTCGAGGCGGAATGCAAAGGCCTTCATGGCATCATCTGCGCGAGTGCGCTCATCTGCCGCACTGTCTCATCGCCGGCCGAAATATCCGCCGGCCCCTGCCGGAGAAAACGCATGATCTCATTCCGGGACCGGATCACCGCATCCAGTCTGGGATTCGACCCCGCGACATAAGCGCCAAGATTGATCAGGTCCTCCGATTGCCGGTAAAGCGCCAGCGCCTCGCGGATCTTGCGCGCCCAGGCGGACTCTTCCGGCGATGCAAGCTGCGACTGCAGCCGGCTCACCGAGTCGAGCACCTGTATGGCCGGATAATGACCGGCCGCACCAAGTTCGCGGGCAAGCGTGATATGCCCATCGAGGATCGCGCGCACCGCGTCGCAGATCGGCTCGTTGAAATCGTCACCTTCCACCAGCACCGTAAAGAAGCCGGTGATGGAGCCGCGCGCAAAATTCCCCGCCCGCTCGCAGATTTTCGGCAGCAGGCTGAACACGGAGGGCGTATATCCCTTCTGGCTGGGCGGTTCGCCGGCCGCGAGCCCGATTTCGCGCTGCGCCATCGCGAGGCGCGTAATGGAGTCCATCACCAGCAGCACGTCCTCGCCCTGGTCGCGAAAATATTCGGCGATCGCGAGAGCGACGAAACACGCGCGCACCCGGAGAGGGGCGGGCCTGTCGGAAGTCTCCACAACGACGACCGAGCGCTTCCTCCCTTCCGGCCCCAGATCGTGCTCCAGGAATTCGCGGACCTCGCGGTTTCGCTCTCCAATGAGTGCGATGACGTTGACTCCGGCGGAACTGGATCGCGCCATCGAGCCCAGCAGCGTGCTCTTGCCGACGCCGCTGCCGCCGAAGATCCCGATACGCTGGCCCTTGCCGCAAGGCAGCAGGCCGTCGATCACGCGAATTCCGGTAACGAGCCGCTGATCGATGTGGGCGCGTTCGAGCGGGCTGCGCGGAAGGGCATAGATCGGGCGTGTCTCTTTCCACGGAGTCCGCGGGCCGCCATCGATCGGAGTTCCGAACCCATCGAGGACATGGCCCAGCATCTCGGGGCTGACGTTTACTTCGGATTCGCCTCCGCGCGCCACGATGCGATCGCCGAGCGCCAGTCCGTCAATGGGTTCGAGCGGCATGGAGAGAATCCGCCCGCTGCGGAAGCCGACCACCTGAGTGCGGATCCTGCGGCCGCCGCGCGTGCGGATCTCGCAAAAATCGCCCATTGCCGCGGCAGGCCCGCGCGACTCGACGATGAGCCCGGCCATTTCGACGATTTCGCCTTCGACACGCATGGGCTGCATGCGTTTCAGCAGATCCGGATACACGCTCAGGTCGAGGCCCGGCTCCGTCAGATTCAACGCGCTCATCGGGCTTCCCCGCCGGCCGATTCGGCGGGCGGCGCCAGCAGGTCCGTCAGCCCCTGACTGATTTCCTCGAGCTGGGTGCCGACCGACGCATCGATCGTGCCCTCCTCCGAATGGATGATCAGAGTGCCCGGCGCACAGTTCGGATCCGGATTGAACTCCACACGCGGAAGTCCGTTGGCCGGCAGCGCGGCTGAAATGGCCGCGGCGAAACGGGGATGCACGGTCACGCGGTACCACTCGGCGCGGGTCAAGCGATCGAAGGCGACGCGGGCAATCGCCGTCAGCGCTCCTTCGTCGACGCTGAGCTGCCGATGGAGAATCCGTTTCGCGATCTGCAGCGCCAGCTCCACCGTGTCCCGCTCAGCGCGGCGCCGCAGATCGGAACGCATCGAGAGTACGTGAGCAATGGATGCGTTGAGGCGCTCCAGCACGGGCCGGATTTCCTCGCCCGCCGCCTGCTCTCCCTGTTGCCGCCCGGCTTCGAAGGCCGCCCGGCGTTCCGTGGCCATCCGCGATTCGATT
>CAZXCO010000106.1:0-2840 GCA_964639095.1 uncultured Solibacteraceae bacterium | reverse complement strand
CCCATCCGGATCGACGGCCTTCCCGTATCCGCGGCCGAAATCGCGACGTACCTGCAGTCAAAAGATCCTCTGTTCCTCGGGAAAATGCCGGGCACTCAGCAGGTGATTGAGCGGACCGTCGGCGAGATCGAGGAGTACCTCAAGAGCAAGGGCCATCCCGGGAAGGTCGCAGGCAAGGTTATCGCCACCGCCCCGGAGCGTTTCGAGGTCGATTTCACTCCCGTCGGCGGACTTCCCGCCGTTTCCTCCGTTTCCTTTGAGGGCAGCCGGGCAATCTCCGCCGTCGATCTTCACAACAAAATCGCCGAGGTGGCGTTCGGCCAGCCTTTCACGGACAGCGGATTCGGCGCCCTGCTCGAAAGCCAGATCGTGCCGCTCTACGAGGCCAAAGGGTATATGCGGGTGAAGTTCCCGAAAATTGCGACGCAGCCCTCGACCAGCGTCAAGGGCGTCGATGTCACGGTGACCGTCGACGAGGGCCCGGAATACAAGCTGGTGCGTGTGGCGGTTTTCGGCAAATCCCAGAGCGAAAGCGAGCGCATCCTCCGGACCGCAAAGCTGCCGAAGTTGACCGTGGCTAATTTCGACGAGGTCCGCAAGGCGGCCGCCCGCGTGGAAGATTCGATGCGGCATCAGGGCTATCTCGATGCGCGCGTCACAACCAACAAAAAGCTGGACGACGAAAAAAAGACGGTCGCCTTCTTTATCGTTGTGGAGACCGGCCCTGCCTACACATTCGGGAAGCTCACGGTGAACGGGCTCGGCCTCGATGGTGAGGCGGCGATCCGCAAAATGTGGAGTGTGAAGACCGGCGATCCCTTTCCGGGCGATTATCCGGAGTATTTCCTGAGCAAGGTCAAGGAGGCGGGCCTGTTCGATAATCTGGGCGGCACAAACTCCAGCCGGAAGATCGACCCGGACACGCACATCGTGGACGTGACGCTTGACTTCAAGGGCGTGCCGCCGAAACCGAAGCCTCCGAAGGAACTGGGCCAGCCCTGAAATCCTTTCGCACCCGATCGGTGGTACATATGGAAGCATCCATGCTTCCGCTTCGCCTCACCGCACTCCTGGCCCTCGCGGGCTCCCTCGTTTTCGGCGCCAGTCCGGATGGTCTGAGAGTGGGCCGGCCGGAGCTGAAATCCGCCAGCGCTCTCGCGTTTGGCCCGCACGGCGTCCTTTTCATCGGCGATTCGATCGGCGCCGCGGTTTTTGCGGTCGATACAGGCGATACCGTCCCTGTGGCTTCGGCGCCGCCAATCGAGTACAAACAGATCGATCACCGGATCGCGGGTCTGCTCGGCGCCGATCCCGATCAGATCCGGATCAACGACATCAAGACCAACCCGATCTCGAAAAACATCTACATTTCCGTCTCGCGCGGCCGCGGGCTCGACGCCATTCCGGTTATCCTGCGCACCGATCCCTCGGGCCGGATCACGGAGTTCGCGCTGGACCATGTGGCGTACTCCGAGGCTGTGCTCCCCAACCCTCCGGTTTCGAATCCGCGCGCCGACTACCGGAATCCGCGCCTCGAAACCATCACGCAGATTGCGTTTGTGGATAACAAAGTCATCGTGGCGGGTCTTTCCAACGAGGAGTTCGCCTCCAACCTGCGGGTCATCCCGTTTCCGTTCCGCACCGTCGGCAAGGGCGCCGACATCGAGATCTATCACGGGTCTCACGGAGACTACGAAACGCAGGCTCCGGTACGGACATTCTTTCCGTGGACAATTGGAGGCAAGCAGTACATTGTGGCCGCTTATACCTGCACGCCTCTGGTTCTGATTCCCGTGGACTCCTTGAAGTCCGGGGCTAAAGTGACCGGCACGACGATCGCGGAACTCGGCATGGGCAACCGTCCGCTCGACATGATCCCCTATCGAAAGGACAATCACGATTACATCCTCCTCGCCAACAGCTATCGCGGCGTGCTCAGGCTTCCGGCGGAGAACCTCGACAGCTACGAGCCGATTACTCACCCCGCGCAAATGGAAGGGGTGCCGTTCAAGCGGATCTCCAATCTGCGGAACGTGGTCATGCTCGCAGCGCTCGACAATTCGAACGCTCTGATCCTGAAAACCACCAGAGGCGAGGATGACCGTTTATCGCTGGATCTCGAATCGGCGCCTCTGCCTTAGCGCGACCGCGGTTCTGGTTTTTGCGGCATCGCTCCTCGCCGCCGAACGTGTGGAATACAGGAACGGCGATTTTCGCCTGGAGGGGTGGACGGGAGACTCCGTTGAGCCCACCGCTGGCTGGAGTTCGATTCTGGCGGTTTACGCCGGCTCCAGCCGCGTACCGATGCTCGGGACATACTCGGTGGAAGGCCGGACGCTCGTTTTTCATCCGCGCTTTCCGGCATCACCGGGCGTTACGTACCGGGCCACGTTTTCCGGCGGTGAAGCCGTATTCCAACCGCCGCCCCTGCCGCCTCCGGCAGCCCGTGTCGAGCACATCTACCCGACCGCAGACGTCCTCCCGGCTAACACCCTGAGACTTTACATTTATTTTTCCGCTCCCATGAGCGCCGGCGAAGCATGGCGGCACATCCGGCTGCTCGATGACAAAGGCATCGCCATCCCAGACGCGTTTCTGGACCAGGAACTGTGGGATCCGGAACGCCGGCGCCTGACAATTCTCTTCGATCCGGGCCGCATCAAGAGAGGGCTGCTTCCCGAACGGCAGGCCGGCACACCGATTCGCGACGGCCGGCGATACGTCCTGCAGATCGACCGGGCCTGGCATGATGCGCGCGGCGTGCCCCTCGTGGAGGGTTTCGAGAAGCGCTTCACCGGCGGTCCTGCTCTCCGGACTCCCCCGGCGGTGAAGACCTGGCG
>CAZXCO010000105.1:0-1501 GCA_964639095.1 uncultured Solibacteraceae bacterium | reverse complement strand
CTTCTGATTGTCAAAATTGATGGTATCGCCCCACAAACCGAACAAGCCTGCAGAAATGAGTGCGGTTGCAATGCTGAGTATCAAATTCCAGTGTAGTAAGGCGGCCGTCCAGGTTACCGTGCCACCTCGGCAGCGGATGATACGCGCGTGCTGCCAAGCTGCCGCAGACTCTGTGCCGGAATCTCGATCCACCAGCCGGAGCGGTCGCCCGTCGCCACGATCGACTGCCATACCGCGCGCGGCACATCCACAATCAGACCGTCGCCGAAATCGGCCCGGATCGACTGGGTTCGCTCAATGGTGCGGCAAAGTCTTCCGCGGACGCGGTTTTCGCCCGGTTCGGTTCGCAGAATCAATTCTTCGGGGCGCGTACAAACGGAGACGCGGTCGCCTCTGAAGCACCCTCGGAGATGAGGTCCGCGGATATCCTCGCCCAGGAGCCGCAACCGGCTGCTCTGCCGGGCCGGATCAAGCGCGATCACCTCGGCCTCGTATACGCTGAATCCGCCAAGGAGCCGGGCCACCGCGACGGTTCCGGGATTTTGCAGCAGCTCGGCGGGAGACGCGCGATGAACGATCCGCCCCGCATCGTAGACCAGCACACGGTCGGCAAGTGCGAAGCATTCTTCCGGATCGTGCGTCACGAGAAGAACGGGAACCTCCACCGTTTCTTTCAGCTCGCGAATCAGCGTGTGAAGATCGGTGCGAAGAGCCGCATCGAGCCCCTGCCCGGGCTCATCGAGGAGCACGACACGCGGGTTGATCATGAGCGCCCTCGCGATGGAGCCCCGCTGTTTCTGCCCCCCCGAAAGCTCGTGCGGATAGCGGCCGGCGAGGCCGGTCAGCTTGAGGCGTTCGAGTTGCTCCGCGATGCGCCGGTGCCGCTCGAGCCGCGGGAGCGCATGCGCCGCGAAAGCGAGGTTCTGGCGCAGCGTCATATGCGGGAAGAGCGCGTAATTCTGAAAAACGTAGCCGCAGGAGCGCTGCTGCGGGCGCAGATTCACGCCCGATTCCGCATCGAACAGAATGCGATCGTCGAGCAGGATGCGTCCCGCGCCGGGTGTGACAAAGCCCGCGATGCAGTCGAGGGTCAGCGTCTTCCCGGAGCCGCTCGGCCCATAGAGCACCGTCACTCCGGGACCCGCATCGATCTCGACATCGAGATGGAAGCCGGCCGACTCGGGCCCCGGCGGAAAATGCTTGACGATGTGGCCGCGGATCATAGCGGCTACGCCGTCCGCCGCCGCTGTTCGAGCCGGTTGGCGAAATAGACGATGGCGGCAGTCATAACGGAGATGACGATCACGAGCACCCGGGCCACGAGAGTATTGTCCGATTCCACCGCGTCGTAGATCGCGATGGCGGCGGTTTGCGTGCGTAAGGGAATGTCGCCGGCGATCATCAGAGTGGCCCCGAAGTCGCCCAGAGAGCGAGCGAAGGCAAGCGCCGTGGCGGCGGCAATCGGCCTCCGCGCGAGTGGCATACTGACGCGCCAGAACAC
>CAZXCO010000104.1:0-2535 GCA_964639095.1 uncultured Solibacteraceae bacterium | reverse complement strand
CACGCGGGCAGGAAGTCGGTCCCGGTGGAAATTGCGGCCGGGTTGGCAGAGCATTTTGACTACGAAGCCCTCAGCGAGCGGGAAATCGAGGTGCTACGCCATGTCGCGGCAGGGAACCGGAACCGGGACATCGCGGAGAAGCTGTACATCGCAGAAGAAACGGTCAAGGTACACCTCAAGCACATCATGACGAAACTACGCGCCACTGATCGCACGGAGGCGGTAGCGGTCGGCATCCGGCGCGGAATTATCCAGCTGTAGATTGGGGCGCGGGCACGTTCCCGGCCACCCGATATCGGAGCGGGGAAGCCACTCCGGAACAGGATTGACCCGAATCTGGCGAACAGGTCGAACCAGCATGGCGAGAGCGCGCTCGCGACTGGTCGCAGGCACCGCTCTTCAGGGTAACGCCGGGCTGCGTCCAGCGGGGCCGTTCACCCGGCCGAGCACACAGTAACGATCGGTGTGCGGCACATCCATCCGGTAGGTGGCATCCAGCCAGCTGCGGGATTTGGGATCACAGCTCCCGACCCAGGTGCCCGGCGCGATGGCAGTGCCGGGCACGGCCTGCGTGACGATCAGCCCATGGTCCGCCGCCAGCATCGAATAGAACCGGAGGATCGGGTTGTAGGCCGCGAAACCGGCTCCGTTCGGGATCCCGCTGTCGATCACGAGCAGGTGCGAGGAACCCGTTGTGTTTCGGGCTGTGGCCAGCAATTGGCCATAGAAGGTCTGGCCGTCGGCGGGCTGCGTGGATTCGCGGATCGCCCGTTCGCTGATGGCCCAGGACTCCACGCAGCCCAACACCAGGACTCCGCACAGTGCCGCCTGGACGAGACATCTGCGGCGCCCCAGCCGCGCAAGGCCATCCGTGGCTCCCACCGCTGAGGCGAGGCTGATGAGCGGAACCAGCGGCACGGCGTACCATTTGATCTGGGTCCTGGCTGTCATCAGGATGAGAAGCACGGCGGCGGCGCAGAGCAGGTTGATCTCGACGAACGAGCGGCGCCCATTTGGGGGACTTCGCAGAGGCAAGACGGCAAGCGGCACGAGCAGCATGCCCAGTGGAAAGCGCGTCAGCAGGACTTTCAGGTAGAACAGCCTGCTCTCGATGTGGCCTTCATTAACCGCCAGGTAGCGCCCGCCTAATTCATTCAGCCAGACTGCGTGCAGGTATCCGGGATCGTACAGGTCCCTTGTCCAGTAATACCCGAGACAAATCGCCATGACGGCGGCGGCGAGCAACAGGACTCTGATCTGGAGCAGTGCGCGGCATCGCCCACCCGTAACGGCGAACAGAAACAACCCTGGCAAAGCGAGAGCGCCGGCGATGCCCTTGGTGAGGACCGCCAGAACGATGCACGCGCCCGAAACAGCGAGCCAGCCCATGCGGAGTTGCGTGTCCGTCTCGATGCCTCTCCAGAAGCTCAGGACGTAGCCCGTTAAAAAGAACGACTCCACGGTATCGTAGTCGCCCGTGCGGGCAGCGTGAATCCCCATCCAGATGTACGAACCCAACAGAAGCAGCGCGGCGATCCATCCGGCGAGTGCGTCCTGAAGCCAGTAACGGCCGGCGCTCCAGAGCATCCATGCCGCGGCGATCGTGGCGAGGATCGGAGGAAGGCGCAGTGCGGCGAGTGCGGGCACGCCGAGCTTCATCAGCAGTGCGATCGACCAGATCAGAAGCGGCGGCTTGGTATTCCAGTGGTCCGGCTGGCCTCCGTACAGCGGCACGAGCCACTGATTGGTGCGTACCATTTCGAGCGCGTCGTTGGCATTGCGGCTCTCATCGGCAAACTGCATGGGCAGCGGGGAAGAGAAGAAGACCAGCGCGCAGAGGGCAATCAAGGTGAGAATCGCGAAGCTGGCCAGATCGGTTCTCAAACGCGCTCGCGGTTGGGCCTGAGAAACCGCGACTGCCGGTACGTATTCCCGGAAGGGTTCGCCCTGGGGATGCACCTGACTCTCCCTGGCTTTGAGCGTAGCAGGAGAATCCGTCTTTCAGGCGCGCAATGCTGCCCCCGCTCTTTCGGGCAATGCTGGACTCAAAGATCACCGAAGACCAGCATCAAATCGGCATGCCGCGCGCCAGGTGGCCTCCCGGATGGAGCGCGACTGATTAATGCAGCGCTCCGCGTTGCCGCAACAGTGAGGCGAGATCTTCGTACTGATCGGTGGCAATCATGTCGACGCCGGCATCCATGGCGGCTTGCCATCGAACGCGAACGGCAGCCATCGACCCAAAGTTGTATCCGGCATCCCAGCCCTTGTTTGTGTCAGGGCCGAAGCCATCGAGCGTGTAGAACCGTATCCAGTATCCAAGCGCATGCGCGCGGTTCACAAGGGCGCGAAGCCGTTCCATTTTGGAGGAGGACCAGTTACCAGCCCGGGGTTGTCCCCCTTCCTCCACCTCGTACCACGAGTTATTCCACCATCGGCGGTAATTGGTGGCGCGTTCCGTCAGTAATTGCCCGGCAGGCAGGGTTGCGGCGAGATGCTCGATCTGCTGTCTGTTTTCCGTGTGGGGCATGTTCG
>CAZXCO010000103.1:0-1631 GCA_964639095.1 uncultured Solibacteraceae bacterium | reverse complement strand
GTGGCACCGGTTCAGACAGACCTGTTTCGCGGGCGAGCACTGCCAGGCGAGGGCGATGAGGAAAATCGCCGACGCCTGGATAGAGGGCGTGAGCCCGGAGGATCCGAGCGCCGCGGCCAGCGCCAGCATCACAGCCCCCGCGAACATCCATACCGCCGTGTAACCGGCCACGAACAGCAGCGTCGAACGCGTGCGCCGGCGCGCGAGGCTGCTCCCGCGAACAAACTGAATGGGCTGGATCAGGACGGGCGACATCATGGCTGCCAGCATCAGCAGCCAACTCCCCGCCGCACCGCCTGAAATGGAGCCGACGTTCCTGGCATGGCTCATGGAGTCATGGTGCGCATGCGCGCCCGGCGCCCGGATCGATAGAATCCCGACCGAGAAAACCCAGGCCGCCGCGGTGACTGCAAGAACCGCGTTGCGGACCCGGACCCGATCCCGATCGTCGTAAATCACCGCTTAGCGGCCTTCACGATAGATGCTGACGCGTCCGACGGTGATTTCCGCATTGTCCGGCACCGCGCGGTTCGGGACAATCGTGACCCCCAGCGTATCGGTATTCAGCGCGTTTTCGAGGTGCAGCCGATCGACGATGGGACTGATGTCGAGAAGGAAGCTCAGTCCGCCGCCGACGTGCTTTCCGTCGGCCATCGTGGCCCTGCGGAGCCCGAAGAGTCCGACGGTTCCGGCGAGCAGTTCGGGATGATCGGCGGGACGTGAGCCTTCGGGGAGATTGATGAAGATACTGAGCGCGGTGGCGTCGTGAGTCCCGCGGACGTTCTCGAGATTGAGATAGACGCGATCGGGCGCTGAGGTTTCGGCCGCCATGGCGAGGCTGCTGGAAACCTTCTGCCGGACCTCCGTGTCGAGATGCACTGTCGTGGACGCGCCGAGGCCCCGGACGGGCAGCGATGCGTCGTTGGCTCCCACGAGTTCCACAGCCCTCCTTCCCGGCTCGCCGGCGGGCGCGGGCGCCGCCCCGCCCAGGCGGCTGAGCCTCTGCGCGAACAGATTCACGGCCGGAACCTGATTCAGGTTCTCATACGTGTAATTCATCTGGCTCAGGCTGTCGACGTCTCTTGGTGTGTAGACCCACGATCTCCTCCCGGGCATCGGCATGATGAATTCGTGTTCGCCACTGGCCGCGGGCCCGTTGAGCCAAATGGGATCGGAGGGGTTGGCGCGAGACGAATTCGAGTTCCACACCGCCCACATCCGGTCGATATTTGCGTGGTGCAGGTAGAAGATCGGATCGAGCGCAGCGAGGCCCGGGTCGGCCATCAGCCCGTAGACCGTATCGGAAACCGATCCGCCGACGTAAACGTGCGTCAGGTTATGGGGATTCTGTTCGAGATTTCCGGAAGGATAATTGCCGCCGTGCCAGAATCCCGTCAGCGGGCCGCCGAAACCGGGCAGCGGTGTGTTGCGGTCGGAACCCGTGTACGCGGTATTGGAGAGGCAGGTTTGGGTGACCGTTCCCTGGTAATTGGGCGGGGGAACCGGATATTTTTTCAGCCCCGCTTCGGTGGGAACGAAAACGATCTCATTGGCGTTGGGACCGTAGCGGGCAGTGACAAAGAGCGGGTTGGCGCTGCCGTCGGGCATGTCCTGCAGCGTGAAGGCCGGAG
>CAZXCO010000102.1:0-1945 GCA_964639095.1 uncultured Solibacteraceae bacterium | reverse complement strand
CGCTACGGAGTGGAAGAAACGCGCACTCCTGCCGCGGTCGATCGCGTACTGGCGGAAAACAATACGGTTCTGATGGTGGTGAACTCGGTATGCGGATGCGCGGCGGGCAAAGCGCGCCCCGGCATTGGCATGGCCCTGAAGCATGCCGTCCGCCCCGACAAGGCCGCGACAGTGTTCGCCGGCGGGGACGATGCGGCAGTCGCGCACCTGCGCCGCATTCTTTCGGAGTATCCGCCTTCTTCGCCGTCGATTGCGTTATTTCAGAACGGCAAGCCCGTGTACATGATGCACCGCAGCGACATCGAACCGAGGGATCCGTTTCAGATCGCGAAGCTGCTCACCGATGCGTTCGATCGCTTCTGCGCGAAGAACGAACCGGCCCCCGCTGCCTCCTAGCCAGCTCCGGTGCGAAAACCGATTTCACGCGGATTTGCCGAACAGGCGTTCGAAAAACGCGCGCGTTTCCTCGCGAATTCGTCTCGCGACCGAGTTCAACGTTCCCTCGTGAAGACTGGGGGGCGTCCAGCGGTGGACCAGATTCGTCAGAATCGCGATGTGCTCGCGATTAGTCGGAAGCCGGCCCTCCGCATGTCCCGTTGAGACGCGCAGTCCGTGATCGACAGCCCGGTAAAAGACCGCGGCATCGCGCAGAAACGCGGCGTCGTCGCGGTCGAGGTGGCCCATCTTTTCGATGATGTCGATACGCGCCGGAGTATTCAGCACCTTGAAAAACATGCCGGCGCTTTTGAGCCGCAGGTACATCAGGGCGAAATCGATATCGTAATAACCGCCCGCTGCGGCCTTCAGGGGATTTCTCGCGCCCTGCTCGCGCTCGAGACGCGCCCGCATCCGCGCCAGTTCGTCGCGTGACCGGCCGCTCTGGCCGCAGCGCCGCCAGTCGATTTCCTGCACTTCACCCAGAAACTTCGTGGCCCGCTCGACATTGCCCGCCACGGCGCGCGCCTTCATGTACGAGATTCCCTCCCAGGCCTCGGCGCGGCTGGCGAAGTAATCCTTATATGCGGCTTCCGTTTGCACCAGCTCCCCTTCGCGGCCGTTGGGCCGCAGGCGCGTATCGATGGTGAAGACGACGCCGTCACCCGTATAGGCGCTGATCACGTTGATCATGCGCGTCGCCACGGCGGTCCAGAAAAGCGCCTCCTGCGCGTCGGCATCGGGAATGACAAAGATCAGATCGGCATCGGAGGCCAGGTCGAACTCCAGCATGCCGAGCCGCCCGAGCGCGATGACCATCATCTGGTTCGAGGGCTCATAATCCGGGTTCGACGGGCGCAGGCCCGCGTCGGCGATCGCGATTTCATACGCGGCGTTGATGATGGAATCGGCCAGTTCGGAAGTGCGCTCGAGCGTCCGGAATACCGATACGCCGTGATAAACGCTGTCGCTCTGAATCCGCACCATCTGCTCGCGGAAAAAGCGCCGCAGCCCGTCCGGATCGCGGGGCGCGCGAAACCCCGTTCGACCCTGGCGCTCCCCGCAGGCGGCCCGGACCTCTTCGAGCAGTTCGGGGCGGCGCACCAGTTGGTCCGCAAAGTACTGGCTGTGCTGGAAGAGATCGATCGTGCAGCGCGTCAGCTCGGGATTCGTTTCGAGCATTTCCAGCCAGACAGGCTGCGCGACGATCTTTTCGAGAAAGGACTCGAAGCTCTCGTCGCCGGGCGAAAGAGCGGCCCGCGAAATGCCGCTCGCGGCGATCAACTGCGAAAGCGCGGGCGCGCGCTGATCGATATAGCGCCGCAGATTGGCGGAGGGAAAATCCGCCCGCGCGGGCTCGGCGGGAACCGTGGTGTCCGGAGGCGGGGCGCCCTCCGGCTGCGGCACGGAAAACGCAAGCTGCGAGTGAATCACCCGCTCGTAGAGATCCTGCACGCTCGTGAAGTGATGGTCGAGATCGCGCTCCAGCGTGCCGGCGCTGGGCAGTCCG
>CAZXCO010000101.1:0-3047 GCA_964639095.1 uncultured Solibacteraceae bacterium | reverse complement strand
CCCTCGTGAAAGGCGACGTCTGCGACGCCGCGGCGGTAGCCGAAGCGCTTCCCGGGAACTGCGACGCCATCGTTCATTTCGCGGCGGAATCCCATGTCGATCGCAGTATTCTGAGCGCGGAGGAGTTTGTCCGCACCAACGTTCTGGGCACTCAGGTGATGCTGGATGTCGCCCGCCATCGCAAAGTGAAGCGTTTTCTCCATATCTCGACCGATGAAGTGGGCGGCGACATGCGGCCGGAGGAATGGTTTCATGAGGACTCTCCGCTGAAGCCCAACAGCCCCTACGCGGCCAGCAAGACCGCTGCCGAACACTTCGTGAGAGCCGCGGCGCGCACCTTCGGCCTCGATGTCCTGATCACGCGCACCAGCAATAATTACGGCCCCTTTCAGTTCCCCGAGAAGCTGCTGCCGCTGGCGATATCCAATGCCATCGAGGATCGCCCGATACCGGTCTATGGCGATGGTCTGCAGGTTCGCGACTGGGTGCATGTCTCCGACAACTGCCGCGCTCTTCTGAGCGTGCTGCAACACGGCCGGTCCGGCGAAACCTACCACATCGGCGGAGGCTCGCCGCTTGCCAACATCGACGTCCTGAAGACCCTGCTGCGCATCCTGGGCAAGCAGGAGTCCCTGCTGACGAGCGTGACCGACCGCCTCGGTCATGACCGCCGTTATGCCGTGAATTTCGACAAGACGTCGCGCGAACTGGGCTGGCGGCCGGAAATTCCATTCGAACCGGGGCTTCGCGCCACCGTCGAATGGTATCGGAGTAACCCGGAGTGGGTGCGGCGCTGCCGCAGCGGAGAGTACCGCACGTATTACGCGCGCATGTATGGTGAGCGTGAAGCGGCGGCGAAGGCAATCTGATGCGTGCTCTGCTCCTGGTTGCAGCAGTCGCTCTGGCCGGGTGCGCCTCCGCGCCTCCGAAGAAGGCGGAGGCCCCACCCCCGCCGCCCGTGAAAGACGACACCGCTCTGCTGCTCTCCGCGAACCGTACCAGCGCGAAGGTCGTTCCGGACCACCTGCTCGGCAACAGCGCCTTGCCCGGAGGCACAGTGGGCGAATATGAAGCGGCCGGGTTGAAATACCAGCTCTTCATCGTGGAAACCACTTCCGCCCAGGACGCCGCCATTCTGCTCCTGGACATGAAAGCGACTCTGCACGAGCCCGCTTACATCTCCTGGATGGGCGGCTATTTCGGCACCGACGCGAACGGCCCTGTTTATGTGTTCACGAAGGGGAAATATCTGGCCGGCGTGACCGGACTCGCCGAGGACCGCGCGGACCCCATCGCTCGCCAACTCGCCTTGCAGCTCAACTGAGACGCTTCGCAAACGAAGCGGCAGCCTCCCAACCTATTCGACCGGCGCGCCCGGTGTTCCCCGGTCTCCCGACGATCCCGCGTTGAACACACGCGTGCCATTCGCCAGTTGTACCGTCTTGGCGTTGGCGATATTCGATCCGTCCTTGGCCGCCGAGCCCTTCACGATGATCAGGTCACCCTTTTTCAGAGAATCGCGCCGCCATCCGCTGCGCATCAGCAGATTCGGGCTGCCCAGCTCACAGTCCCACTTCGTGACCTTGCCCGAGGCGTCTTTGACCTCCATATGGATCCACGCATGCGGATTGATCCATTCCAGATCAATCAGCGTGCCCTTCAGTTCGACGGGCTTTTTCGCGTCGTATTCGGCCGTGAAGGAGTGGTGCGCGCTGAGCGGAGCGCTTATCAGCGATACGGCCGCCAGTGCGTAAAGGTTTATGCGGAAGCTCATTTATTTTCCCACCATGTGTTGCGGATCGATGTTCTTTTCACACACGAATTCGAGCAGGTCTGTATCCGGCAGGAGCGTATACCGCATGACCGGCATCACCCACGGCTTTGTATAAGTCTTCGGGTCGTCGATTGTCACTTGAATGTCCATGTGTCCGAAATCCACGCGGCGGAAACGCTCGACGACCTTCAGCGCATCGGAGTGCGGATGTCCCGCCAGATCGATGTTCCAGACCTTGTCGTTGAAGCCGGCCGTCGTCACGACGAACTCGTCGCCGTCCCACTTCCCCACCGAGTAGCCCATCCAGCTCGGGCTGATGAATTCCTTCGGAAGCTCGCGGCCGTCCGTGAAGATCTCGCGTCGCAGGGAGTACATTTCATACAGCATGACCACCTTGCCGGGCGCGTTCAGAATTTCGATCGGGTAGGGCAGGGTCGTGGCCTTGGGAACGCCCTGCGGCATGCAGCGCGATTCCGGATCGTCCTTCAGCCCATTCGCCCTCCGCTCATCGAATACTTTCTGTGCCCAGGGGAGCATCTCCGGCGGATTCGACCGGGTCGCGCCGGGCGGGTTCGGACGGCGGCCCTCCGGTCCCCACTGGTCCCCGAGCCAGATGCCTGAAAGATCCGGCTTGCCGTCCGGTAATTTGGGCGCCGGGGCGGTCAGGTTGGCCTTGCCGTCAGGCAGGCGCGGAATTCCCTTCGTCGGATAATTCAGCCACTGCGCGCCGGCGGGTACGATCGCAAGCAGGCAAAGGGCCATCAGTCTTGGCGTGGTCATCGCAGAGGCAATTATATAGCGGGGCTTGTTTTAACGACCGTCGCAGCGATTCGAGCGCGCGCAGGGGAACATTTCCGGCCCCCGGACCGTACATCATAATAAGGGGAGGCGCCCAATGTACTGTACGAAATGTGGTGTCGAACTCCGTGACGATGATTACTTCTGCTCCCGCTGTGGCAATCGGACCGCCGCTGCTCCGGAACCGGAAACGCCGAAAGTCCTCCTGCTGGACAAAGCGAACAAGAAGATCGCCGGCGTTTGCGCCGGCTTCGCGCGGTATCTTGGAGTCGATGTTGTGCTGGTACGCGTGCTCTGGCTGGGCATTGCGCTCGCGACCGGCGTCGGATTCCTGGTTTATCTTGCGGCATGGATCGTGATTCCGAGCGATGCCGGCCGAGCTGCGGAGAGTGAGATCGCACACGTCCCGCAGACAAGCTGAACCGCCGCGTGTTGAAACGCTCCCGCTGACCGAATGATCACGATCCGCCGCGTG
>CAZXCO010000100.1:0-12173 GCA_964639095.1 uncultured Solibacteraceae bacterium | reverse complement strand
ACGTTCGGCTTCAGCGAACGGAAACAACCCGGCGCCGACATGATAGGCACCTCGTCCTTGTAGCCCATCAGGAGAAGATTGCCCGGCTCGACCGGAGCGAGGAAGCGCTCGATTGTGCAGCCGATCATCGACATCGCGCGGCCCACGACATCGGACGGTCCCGCGGGCGCGGTTGTCGAGGCGACCAGAATTACCGACTGCCGCGATCGTAACAGGTGCTGCAGACCGCGCGACACGTGCTCCTCATTCTCAAGCACCGCAAGGGCGGCATGCGACCGGATGCCGAAGCGCTCGAGCTTCTGGCGCAGAACGGATTCGAACAGCGTCCTGGCGCGATCGCCGTTAGTGGGATCGGTGTAAAGAACGCCCACCGTCGCGCCATGCGTCGGCCGCGCCTGCATGATCGGCCCGCGTTCGCGCAACATATTAATCAACCGGTCGAAATCCGTTCGCGAAACGGCAAACGGCGCGCTTTTCACGGTGGCGATTCTCTGTCCGGCGGTCGCGTAACTGAAATTAATCGTCGTCGCGATCACGAGACCCGATGTGGAATTGACCTGGCGCAGAAGGTCGTCATCCACCAGCACGCAGCAGTTTTCGGTGGCGATCAGGTTTGCGCGCCCGCCAGGGGCGAGCTGAATCTCATAAGAACCGCAGGCCATTTCTCCGGCCATCGCGCAAACCGCTTCGTCCTCGGAGATTTCACCCTCTTCCAGCTCCGTTACCCAGATTCGCTCCATTCCTTCGGATTGAAGAACGCGCACGTCTTCTTCCCTCAGAATGTGGCCTTTTGCCATGAGCTTCTTACCACCGGGCCGGAAAATCGCTGAAGAAAGAATGCGTCCAGCCGCAGCCTGAATCGCTATGGGTTGAGATCTCACGGTACTACCCCCGGGGTAATCTAAAAATTATCAAGACTATAGTTATACAATTTCTCCCCAATTCTCAACTTAATTTTTCAATTATTTGGTCAGTTAAATACGGATTGTTGGGTCGAATCGGTACACACGTTGCGGCTTGCGCCACGGGCGCGGACTCCGGAGGCGAGCCCCCGGAGGCGGAGTATCGATCTTTAAGCGCTATGCGCTGACAGGCTGGGCTTCGGCCGGCTGGAATTCCCGCTTGTATTTGCAGCCGGTGGCGGGGCATTGCAGAAACGCCCCGGCCTTCAAATATTTCTCGACCAGATACGGATTTCCGCAGTCCGGGCACGTTTCAGCCACAGGCCGCGCCCATGCCACAAAGGCGCAATCGGGGTACCGGCTGCAGCCGTAAAACGTCTTGCCGCGTTTGGAGCGCCGCTCGACAATTTCGCCCTCGCTGCATTCCGGGCATTTCACGCCGATTGTTTTCTGCTTCACAAATTTGCAGGCCGGGTAATTGCTGCAGGCCGTAAATTCGCCGAAACGGCCGTATTTCTGCACCAGATTGTTGCCGCACTGCGGACATTTTTCGTCCAGAACAACATCGGCCTTTTTCTGCGCCCCGCCGATCTGTTTGGTCGTCTTGCAGTCCGGATAGCCGGTGCAGGCGAAAAACGTACCGAAGCGACCCTTTTTGAGCACCATGGGCCGCCCGCAATTCTGGCAATATTCCTCATCGCCCTGTTCGGCCAGATCTGCTTTGTCGATATCGGGCAGGTCCACCGTCAGTTCCCGGGTGTAGGTACATTCCGGATATCCGGTGCAGGCGAGGAAGCTGCCGTGCTTGCCCCACTTGATCACCAGAGGCTTGCCACATTTGTCGCACGTCAAGTCGGTGGGTTTTTCCATCCGCTTGATGTTCGTCATATGCTCTTCGGCGTTTCCGAGATCCTTGAGAAAGCGCTCGTAAAACTCGCCCATGGCCTCGCGCCAGTCGAGTTTTCCTTCTTCAATATTGTCGAGATCCTGCTCCATGCGCGCCGTATAACGCACATCGAAAATATCGTTGAAACTCTCGAGCAACAGGTCCGTCACCACCATGCCGAGTTCGGTAGGCCGGAATTTCCCGCCTTCCTTGGTGACGTATTCGCGTTCCTGAATGGTGGAGAGAATCGACGCATACGTCGATGGCCGCCCCACGCCGTCCGACTCCAGTTTCTTGACCAGCGTCGCTTCCGTATAGCGCGGCGGCGGTTCGGTGAAGTGCTGCTCGGGCTTGAGCGCCCGCAGCTTCAGCTCGTCGCCCTCGGCGACAGCCGGCAGCTTGTGCTTCAGTTCGTCGTCTTCCTCGTCCTTCGCATCTTTGCCTTCTTCGTAAACAGCGAGGAATCCGTCGAATTTCATCACCGATCCGGTGGCCCGGAAAGTGTAATCGACACCACTTTTTCCCTTTGCGGTCAGATCGATCGTGGTCTGATCGAATACGGCCGGGTTCATTTGCGAAGCCAGGAAGCGCATCCAGATCAGCCGGTAAAGCTTGAGCTGGTCTTCCGCCAGGTATTTCGCCAGTTCCTCGGGCGTTCGCAGGGCCGAAGTCGGACGCACCGCCTCGTGAGCGTCCTGCGCGTCCTTTTTCGATTTGTATACGTTGGGCGCCGCCGGGACATACTGCGCCCCGAATTTGCTGCCGATCAACTCGCGCGCTTCGGCAACGGCATCGTCCGAAACACGGGTCGAGTCGGTGCGCATGTAGGTGATCAGGCCGACCGAACCCTCGCTGCCCAGCTCGACACCCTCATAGAGTTGCTGCGCCAGCATCATCGTGCGTTTGACGCTGAATCGCAGCTTCCGCGAAGACTCCTGCTGCAGCGTCGAAGTGATGAACGGCGCCACCGGATTGCGCCGCTTTTCCTTTGTACCGACCGATTTGACAATGTACTTCGCGTCGTCAAGATCAGCCAGCAGCGCATCGGCCGCCGCCTGATTCGGAATTTCCGGAGCCGCGTCACCCGTGCGGAACAGCCGCGCATCGAACGCCGGCGGCTTTTTTGCCGCCAGATGAGCGTCGAGAGTCCAGTACTCCTGTTTCACGAAGGCGCGGATCTCGCGCTCCCGCTCCACGATGACCCGCACCGCGACCGTCTGGACGCGCCCCGCGGAGAGGCCGCGCCGGACTTTGTCCCACAAAAGCGGGGAGATCTTGTACCCGACAAGGCGGTCGAGCACACGACGCGCCTGCTGTGCGTCCACGAGGTTGATGTTGACCTGCGAGGGCTGCTCGAAAGCTTTATCGATCGACTTCTTCGTGATCTCGTTGAACATCACGCGGAAGAACTGCGGGCCGCCGCCATCCGTTTTGGCGTTCTTTTTCCCCTTCAGCTCTTCCTGCAGGTGCCAGCAGATGGCCTCCCCTTCGCGGTCAGGGTCGGCCGCCAGATAGACGGAATCCACTTTTTTGGCGGCATCCCGAAGCTCCTGCATCAGCTTCTTTTTGCCTTCGATGACCTCGTATTTCGGACGAAAGCCGTTGTCGACGTCGACCGCCAGATCTTTCTTGGGAAGGTCCTTGATATGCCCCAGCGACGCTTTCACAACGTACTGCTTGCCGAGGTATTTGTTGATTGTCTTCGCCTTCGCCGGTGACTCGACGATCACTAATGCTTTTGCCATATCCCTTACGTGCCCGTTTTACCCCATCGCCGCAGAGCGGAACGATACCTGTGTGGCTAATTCAGAATAAACTACCCCTCTTCGCCATTCGCTCCGGCGCCGGGGCGGCCGGTCTTGCCCGCTCCAACGCGGGCTACCACACTTTAACAAAGTTCCGGCCGGGAAGTTGCCGGGCGAGGCCGAGCATCTCCAGTTCGAAAAGCGCTGCAATGACTTCCGAAGGAGACGCATCTTCCGTTATATCCACCAGCGCATCCAGATGCATGGCGTGATCTGTCTTCAGTTTTCCCAGGACCCGCCGGGCCACCTGCTGATGGGGTTCGCTCAATTGCGGTTGATCTGATGCGGGCCTGCCGGATGAGGTTTCATCGCTATTCGTAAGTCCTTGATTCAAAATCCTTTGGCGGCTCTCGTCGATCAGCCGCCGCTGCGCCGCCTGAGGCAGATCGACCACTACGTCGTTCCAGTCCTGCACCAGCTTCGCGCCCTGCTTGATCAGCAGATTCGGTCCCCAGCTCATTTTTGAGGTGATGTTGCCGGGTACGGCAAAGACCTCCCGCCCCTGATCGATGGCCAGCCGAGCCGTGATGGCCGAGCCGCTGTACTGGGCCCCTTCCACCACCAGAACGCCGGAGCTCAGCCCGCTGATAATCCGATTCCGGATTGGGAAGTTCTGCGGGAACGCGGTCGCGCCCATCGGGAACTCGGAAATGATCAGCCCTTTGGCGGCGATCTCCGCCGCCAGCCTCCGGTTCTCGGAAGGGTAGACGACATCGACACCGCAGCCGAGTACGGCCATCGTGGAGCCCTCGGCGGCCAGGGCCGCCTTATGAGCTGCCGTGTCGATGCCGCGCGCCATGCCCGAAACGATCGTGACCCCGGCCCGGGCCAGATCGCCCGAGAGTCTTTCGGCCGCGGCGACGCCGTAGGGTGTGGGGCGGCGTGTGCCGACAACCCCAACGCAGATCGACGACAGGAGTTCCGCGCGGCCCCGCGCGAAAAACACCGGCGGCGGATCGTAGATCTTCCGCAGCGCTTCCGGATAGAGGCTGTCTCCCAGGGTGACGATCCGCGCCCCGGCTTCGCGCATTTTCCGGTGCTGCTCGGCCGCGTCTTCGAAACTGATGCCGCTTGAAATCGATCGCGCCGCGGCTCCGGAGAGGCCGGCGCCTTCGAGTTCCGTTGCGGAAGCGCGGAAGATCGCCTGCGGCGTGCGGAACCGTTCGAGCAACTGGCCCGCCCGCCGCGTTCCGAGACCCGGGGCCATGAGGAGTGCGAGCCAGTAGAGTTCGTCTTCATTGGAGTTCGTTTCCATCGGTAAGATGGTTGTAATCCGCAATGAGTCTTCTCACGCTGAATTCGGGGAAGGGAAGCGCCATAATCTCTTCCACTTCCGAATTCCCTGGTATGGAATGAAACGGGACGCCGATTTCTTCGAAGGCATCGAGCCCGAGCTGGTCTTTGTGGCCAAACGCCTCAAGGATGCAATCCGTCTCGAATCCCTTCTCACCAGGGCCGGAGTGGACTACGCTGTGGAAGCCGACCGCTACCTCGGCGGCGTGATTTTCAAGTCGATGCGCGTCGGGGCATTTTTCTATGTCCACCCCGCTGCGCGGGAAGCTGCCGTCGCGCTGATGCTGGAAAACGGTTACGTGCCGGTAAAGTAGTTGGAACGGCTTCCGCCGGAGGTAGCTTACAATAATAAATGGAGGCTTTCTGTTTACATGGGTCCGCTGGGTCCTGAGGAATTGGTCGCGATCTTTATCCTGGCGCTCTTGCTGTTTGGGCCAAAAGAACTACCCAAACTTGGCAAGACGCTCGGCAAGGCCATGACCGAGTTCCGTCGCGCGCAGACTGAACTGAAGACGACGTTCAACCGCGAAATGCAAAACCTGGAGCGGGAAACTGGAATTAAGGAATTGGCGGCAACGACCTTTCAAGCCAACAGCTACGACTATGATTCTTCGACGTACGACGCTTCGTACTACGAGGGTTCATACGATTCCACCGTAACCAACACACCGGCAAACGGCGCATCCGCACCTCAGGGCGCCGAATCCACAGCATCGCTGCACGTTCAGGGGGCCGCGGGCTCGATCGCGAACGGCCACGTGAATGAAGGGCAATCCGAGAGCGCCTGGGATCCGTATTCTCCCGAAGACTCTTCCGGACCGGCAGCGGCTGCTGAACCCGGGCACCCCTCGAGAGAAGCAGGGGAGACCGGTAAAAAGACGGTTTAACGGTTAAAGCAAACAATGGCATCCCCCGACGAACCAAGGGGAGTTGACACTCCCTCCGGCGAAACTGCGTCGCCTCCCGAAAATCCGCCGTCGGAAGAGCACGTCTCGTACAGCGACGAGTGGTCGACTTCTGCACCCGAAACTTCTTCCGCGTCCGGAAGCTCCGTGATTGCGCCGCCGGCGGCTGAACAACCCCCGTCGAGCGGGGGAAAGCGGCCGCCAAAGCCGCCCGAACCCCCCGCAGAAGACGGGGACGAAGACGAAGAGGGAATGGCGCGGATGAGCTTCCTCGAACATCTCGAGGAACTCCGCAAACGAATTCTGCTGGCCATCGGCGGCGTCGGCGTGGCGTTCATGGTGAGCCTGCTTTTCAGCAACCCGCTCTGGGATGTTGTCCGCCAGCCGGCAAAGACCGCCCTCCTCCATCTGGGAATTAATCCGCCGACATTACACCAGATTTCTCCGATGGATGTTTTCCAGATTATCTGGATCAAACTGCCAATTCTTTCTGCGGTTTTTATTTCATCCCCATGGATTCTTTATCAGGTCTGGGCCTTTATTGCCCCCGGACTCTACAAAAGAGAGCGGCGCTGGGCGGCGCCTTTTGTCATTTCCAGCGCCGGCCTGTTTCTTATTGGCGGGTTGTTCGCTTACTTTGTCGCTTTCCGCTACGGTCTGGAATTCCTGCTGGGCATCGGCATCCCGGAGGGAATCACGCCCACAATCAGCGTGACCGAGTATTACGACTTGTTTGTCGATGTGATGCTTGCCGTTGGCCTGATTTTCGAGATTCCGGTCCTGTTGTTCCTGCTGACGCTGGTCCATGTGGCGAATCCGTCTTTTCTGATGCGCCACAGCCGGTACGCCATTCTGGCAATCGTTGTCATTGCCGCCATCATTACCCCGACCGGAGATGTCTTCAACCTGGCGCTCTTTGCGACGCCGATGATTATCCTCTTCTACGTCGGGATTTTCGCCAGTTATATTCTCGTGCTCAGCCGCGAGAAGAGGAAATTCCCGTGGGGCACGCTGTTCAAATGGATGGGGGTTGTCATAGTAGCACTGGCAATTATCGGCTGGCTAGCGGCACGGTACTATGGTTATCATTTTGTGGCGCATTGGCCCATTTTGGTCCGATAATTCGTTAGGGTTATTAGAGACGTTTCATTTGAATCGGGCGTGTTCGAAATTATGGACCTTTATCGGATTATCAGGGAACTGGTACAGGAGAGAAATCGGCTGCAGCGGATCATCGAATCTTTGGAGGAGATGAAGCCGTCAGGTAAGGTCCAGACACGCCCAACGGGTAAGCGGCGAGGCCGGAAGTCGATGGATCACGCCGCTCGCGCCGAGGTCTCCGCGCGCATGACGCGCTACTGGGCGCAGCGGCGGGCGCGGGAAAACCGGGAAAGCAAGGCAAAAGACCGCGACGCCGGCGCCTGACGCCCTGTGCTGCTCCACGCCGGCCCGTTTCGTCATCCGATAATGAAGCGGAGATGGAGAAAACGGCGCTGGTGCTGTCGGCAGGCGGAATGTTCGGCGCCTACCAGGCCGGAGCCTTCAGGGCAATCGCCGAACTGGCGCCACCCGACATCGTGGTCGGAGCTTCGGTCGGAGCCCTCAATGGCTGGCCAATCGCCGCCGGCTGCCCGGCTGATCATCTGATCGATCGCTGGCTCGACCCCGCCGCCGGGGAAACGCTCCGGCTCTTTCCCAACCATGGCTGGCGCAACGGCTGGTTCGATCCGGCCCCGCTGCGCGCTCAGGCCGAGAGCCTCTGGCGCGAATACCGGCCGCGGATTCCCTACGGAGTCGTCGTGATCGAACTCCCCGGACTTCACCCACGGCTGATCCGGCATCCCGACGTCCTGCCCGCCCACTTACAGGCGACCTGTTCGATCCCGTTGTTTCTGCCTCCGGTGAAGATTGGCCGCAAACGGTATCTCGATGGCGGGCTGTTCGAAAAACTCCCCATCCGGGCGGCGGTCGAAATGGGCGCGACGCGCATCGTAGCCGTCGATTCGATGCCCAAAGTCGGCAAATGGTGGCTTCATCTTGCGATCGATCTCGCCCATGCCTTCAAACGGCTGCGGTTCCGCCGCCCGCGGCCTTACCCGCGTGAACTGGAACTGATCGTCATTTCTCCGTCCGAGCGCCTCGGCGACACGGACGATGCCGTTTTCTGGAAGCGCACCAATATCGAGCGCTGGGTGGATCTGGGGATGCGGGACGCCGCGCGCGTTCTCGCTTCTCAAAGCGTTATGTCACATTGAACAGCATCTTGAAGCCGTAATCCATGTGGAACTGCTGGTGGCAATGGAAGAGCGTAAGGCCATCCAGCGACGGCGTGAAATCGACGGCGATCTTCCTGTAGCCTTTCACCAGCACGACGTCCTTCATGACGCCCGCCGTGGGCTTGCCATATACGTTCGTGAGCTCGAAGCTGTTGCGGTGCAGGTGGACCGGATGGGAATCATCGGTCTGATTGTCGAAGATGAACCGGTAGCGTTTGCCCTTCTGCAGCGCCCGCGGCGTGTCCTTCTCGTCGTAACCCTTGCCGTTGATGGTCCAGCGATTGAAGCCGCCCGTGCCGCCGTTGATCTTTCCGAAGGAAAGCGTAATGGTTTCAACCGGTTCGGGAACAGGACGCGTATCGCCGAACATCGTGTAATCCCAGGGCTTGTGCTGCGGCTTGATCCAGCGCGGCTCGCCTTTGCGGTTCGCATATTCGACTACGATCCCCATGCCGTTTTTCCGGTCGTCATCGTGCGGCGTGCCGAAGGCCCAGACACCGGGGTTTTTCATCTCGACAACAGCCGAAATCCGCTCGGCGGTGCCGAGATCCAGCACGTCCACCATCTGCGGCCGCGGCACCGGATTGCCATCGAGGGCAACCACCTGGAACTGATGCCCCGGCAATGCAAGCTGAATATTCTCGGTCGCGCTGGCGTTCACGACGTGGAACAGAACGCGCTGGCCCTCCTTCACGCGCACCGGCTCGCCGTAGCCCATCGCTTTGCCGTTGATGGTGAAGCGCTGGTATCCGATCTCCCAGCCGTTGGGTTTGGAATTCTTGTCTTCCCGCTCCTTACGTTCCTTTTCCGCGGGCGTGATATCCGGGTCGTCCATTTCCTCTTCTGAAGTAAAGAAGGGCTCCCACTCGTGGGTCGCCAGAAAGATTTCCTGATCGTACTGACCGGGATTGGCTTTCGGCTCGACATAGACAACGGCGAACTGGCCCGTATAGGTGCCGCGGTTCAGATCGGACATCGCCATGACGTGCGAATGAACGAACCGCATACCGGATGGCCGCGGCGTCAGGCTGTATCGCAGGCGGTCGCGAGCGGGCACAACGAAGCTCTTCTCTTCCGGTGCGCCATCGACATCCGCCGGAACGATCAGTCCGTGCCAGTGAACGAATTCCGGAGAGTCCGTATCGTTGAACAGATCGACCGTCACCGGGACGCCTTCGCGCATGCGGATGGGCGGAACCGGCGCCTGACCGTTATATCCGATGGTGCTGATGCTGTGCTCTTTGGCGATATCCGCCACCACAGGCCCGATCCGCAGAGTGATATCGGCAGGGCCCTTGTCGTTTGAAGCCGCCGCCGTCTTCCCCGTATTGGCGGATTCGCTGCATCCGGCCAGCGCCAGTCCGCCGCCAATAGCCAGTTCCTGAAAGAAGTTTCGGCGTGTTGTCTTTTTGAGTGCCATACGCCTTAACAGCATATCGCCGAACAAAAAGAAGCTTCCTAAATCAGATCCGCAAACGACTTCCGCAGCTTATAGAACCACGCATGGCCCAGCAGAAAGACCGCGAGAGAAGCCGCGGTCAGCCATGCGAGCGCCGTCCAGTCCGGAGCCTTCGATTCCAGAAGGACGTCGCGATAACCACGCACGAGCACGTAAATGGGATTTTTCGTCAGCAGATGGATCGCGGCGGGCGGAAGCGAATTCAGGCTGGATTCCGCATAGCAGATCGGCGTGATGAAGAACCAGACCGTGAGCAGATAGCCGTTGATCTGCGCCAGATCGCGGACGAACACGCCGAGCGCGGCAAGGAACCAGCAGATCCCCGCCGTCAGCAGAATCTGCGGGAGCACCAGCGCCGGGAGGTAGAGCACGGTCGGGGGAATTCCGCCGCGCACAAGGAGCAGCGCGAGAACAAAGAGAATCACGCCGAAGAACTCCGTCACGAGGCCGGAGACGACCAGGTTCACGGGCAGCGTCTCGACGGGAAACACCAGCTTCTTGATGAAGCCGCGGTGCTCGACCATAATGAACGGCGCGCGTCCCACGGCCTCGCTGAAAGCCAGCCACGGCAGCATTCCGGCGAGGAAATAGACGGCGTAGCCCGAACGGCTCGAATCGTTCCCGAAGCGGCTCTGCAGCACCAGACCGAAAACGAAGAAGTACGTCAGCATCAGCAGCAGAGGGTTGAGCACGGTCCAGAACGCGCCGGCGAACGAGCCGCTGTACCGGCTCAGCACGTCGCGGCGAACCATGGTGCGAATCAGGCTGCGGCTGCGCCAGATGGACTGCGCCGGCAATGTGACGGCGCGCACGAGGCTGCGCGCCAGGCGCCTGCGCGCGATGGATCGCCTGTCGGCTACGCACCAGCGGAGCTGCCTTGGCTTGCCGTTTTCATCGATCGCAACATCAATCAGCAGAAAGGGCCAGCCCTGGTCATAAAACCAGGCGGTGTGCTCGCGCAGGATCGAAGCGTGGATGTTGTATTCGCCCGGCTCCGGCGGAAGGGCGATTTCCATCTCGATGGTCCGGCTTTCGCCCGGAGCAAGCCGCAGGGGCGTGCGCTCTCCGTCGACCACCAGCGTGCCCGTCGGCTCGTCGAACAGATGGAACCCGGCGGCCCAGCCGTTTTCCGGCAGCCAGGCCTCGGAAGAGCGGTTGACGATTTCGCAGCGGACCAGAAGCGTGCGGCCCGCGATGCGGACCTCCGCCGGTTTGAATTCCACCATCCGGTTCCCGCGATTCAGGAGTAAAGCCACGCCGGCCAGCGTTCCTTTACCGGACCGGTCTTCCGGCCCAGCGCATAAATCCCGTCTCCACGCAGCGTTCGATGGACGTGATACCGGTTCAGCAGGTGCTCGACCCATGCGTGCCCGGGATGCGGTTCTTCGAGAAATTCGCCGGTCTCGAGACGCACCACTTCAAAACCCGAATCGGTCAGCAGGTGCTGGATTTCCATCGGGACATATTCGCGGTTGTGCCGCGCCTCCGCCTCCTCGCCCTCGTGCCGCGGCCGGATGTAGGCGGGAAAAAAGGCCGGATGATAGCCCTGGAGGATCGCCGAAATCGCGCGCAATGACGAGAGGTTGGGCGTCGTGAGTACCAGATGCCCGCCCGGCTTCAGGATCCGGTTGATCTCCGACATCATGTGCATCGGATCCGCGAAGAGATGCTCGATCAGTTCGCAGCAGAGCACCGTATCGAACGACGCGTCCGCGTAGGGAAAGATGTCGCGCTCGGCGTCGAAATGATCCACGTCGCACTCGAACGGACGGCCGCATGCCGAAACGATTGACTTGTGATCCCGGTCGCCGAGGCTGCCGAAGTAGCAGCCGCGCACATTTCCATAGCCAAGCTGGAACCGGAGCGCCGGCGTGATTTGCATATAGGCGCCCATCTCGAGAATCGATTTCGATTCGTCCCCCGCGGGTGTCATCTCCAGTGTATGGAGAAAGCGCGACCGGTGTTGTCCGGCGTATTCGCGCGCCTCGGGCGCGACCCACGTCTCGATGTGCTCCGTCTGCACCTCATCCACGAATTGCACCGGCTCGGGTTCGGGAACCGGCGGCGGCGTGGAATCCGGCGTCCGGCCATCGCGGAACTGGCTGAGAAAGGCCACGTAGCGGTCGGCTACCGCGCCCCAGCTGCATTCCCGCTCCACCCATTGCTTCGCTCGTTCGCCCATGGCCTGCGCGAGGTCCGGCCGCGTAACCAGCAGATTCAGGTATTCGAAGATGAAATCCTCTTCCTCCTGGCTGCGGTCGGGCAGGACGGGAACCTTCAGGCAGATGTCGTCCGGCAGTTCCGCGAACGAGCCGATATCGCTCACGATCACGGCCTTGCCCAGACCAAGAGCGCGCTGCAGGCTTCCCGACGTTTCTCCCACCGTGGGGTACCGCAGGTTGAGCACGATATCGCAGGCCCCGATATACTCGACGAACTTCGCAATCGGGGTGAATCCGAGGACGCGCACATGCTCGCTCAGCCCGAGCGTGCGGATCAACTGCTCGATGGGAAACTCCGGGTGCGGCTCTCCCACGAGAATCATCCGCACCCCGGGGACGAGCCTCGCCAGCCGGCGCAGCGCCCGCAGCGATTCGGCGATGCGTTTGTAGGGCTTGAGATAGCCGAAGGCGCCGATCAATGGCGT
>CAZXCO010000099.1:0-8416 GCA_964639095.1 uncultured Solibacteraceae bacterium | reverse complement strand
ACAAGTCCTCCTCGATGGAGGGCAAGAAAATGGAACTGGCGCGGCTCGCAGCCGTGGGAGTAGTCGAGAATCTCAAGCCCGAGGATCGCGTGGGAATTCTGATTTTCGACAACTCGTTTATGTGGGACGTGCCGATTCATACGGCCGATAACAAGGCCCAGATCCGGCGCGAGATCAGCGGCATCATGGCGGACGGCGGCACCCAGATTGCCCCGGCGCTGTCGGAAGCCTATCGCAAAATCCTGCCGGTCAACGCGGCCTACAAGCACATCGTTCTGCTGACCGACGGCATCTCCGAAGAAGGCGACAGTCTCAACATGGCGAAGGACGCGGCGCAGAACAAGATCACCATTTCCACCGTGGGGCTTGGCCAGGATGTGAATCGCACATACCTGGAAAAAATCTCCGTCTCGGCGAAAGGCAAGTCCTATTTCCTGAATGACCCGACCGGCCTCGAACAGATTCTGCTCAAGGACGTTCAGGAACACACCGGAACCACCGCCGTCGAGAAGCCGATCAAGGCCGAAGTGAAGCACCCCTCCGATCTGCTCGACAAGGTCGACATGGAGCACTCGCCCACTCTTTCGGGTTATGTGCGGTTCGAAGCGCGGCCGACGGCGGACGAAGTTCTCGCGGTGGACGGCACTGATCCGCTGCTCGTGCAGTGGCAGTACGGGCTGGGGCGCGCCATGGTCTTTTCTTCGGACGCCAAGAGCCGCTGGGCTGCGAAGTGGCTGACGTGGCCCGGTTTCGACCACCTCTGGACCAACATCTTCCGGGATCTGCTGCCGCACGGGAGTGAGAGCGAAGCGATTGCCCGGTACGACGGGGCCAATGAGGAACTCGTCGTCGATTACCACCTCTCCGGAAGCACAGCGGACACCGTGACCCCGCCGGATCTTTATGTCATGGGTCCGGGCAACTTCCGCAAGCCGCTCGATGTGTCGCGCGTGTCGCCGGGAACCTGGCGCGGCCGCCTGCATATCGGCGCGCTGGAGGGATTGTTCCGGGTGCGCCCGCTGAACGAGAGCCGTTCCTTCCCGGAAGTGGGCCTTTACCGTCAGGAGTCGGAGCTCTCTGACTATGGTTCGAACGAATCCCTGTTGAGATCGGTTGCCGAATCGACGGGTGGGCGTTTCAATCCGGCTCCGAAACAGCTTTTCGACAGCGGCGGCAAATATATCGAAGCCACGCTGCGCCTCTGGCCCGGCCTCCTCGCCGTCGCCCTGCTGCTGAACCTGATCGAACTGGTGATGCGCAAGTGGCGCGGCATCCTTGAAACCCTGCGTGGGGAGCGCGCTCGCCAGGTGCGCATTGCCGCATAGAATAGTCTCATGACTGGCCGCGCGCCAGGCCGTCTCCAGGGCGATGACCTGATCGGCGAGGTCCTGCGCAATATGGAAGAGGGTCTGTTCCGAATCCGCCGCAAGACCCTTGTGCCCTCGATTTACCGCATTTATCTGAGCCCGGACGATTACGAACCTTTTCGCGACGTGATGCCTTTCATCGCCGCCGAAATCCGTACGGCGCTCGACGAAAGGCTGGCCGCGTGGAACGGCACGAGGCGCAAGCTCGCATCCACGCTGCTGCAGAAGATCGGCGCGGGCGAAGCCGCGACTCCCAGCGAATACGTGCGCATGGCAAACGGGTGGACGGTGGAGATTTATCCCGATCTCGACGGCAAATTGCAGTCCGGCGAGATTGAGATTCATTCAGAATTGGGTGCTCCCCAGAAGACCGAGTACGGTGCGGGATCGATGACGCGCCGCATTATTCCGCAGCAGGCGGAGGCTTTGGCAACGCCGGCCGGCCCGCCCGCGTCGGAAAAGGAGGGCGAAACGCTCTCCCTCGAATCGGCGCAAACAAAAGGGCGGGCGTTTGCGTATCTCCGGTATGCGGACCAGCGGGGACAGCAGGTCTTCGAGGTGACGAAGAACCAGGTGGTGATCGGGCGCGGCGGGAGATCGTTCTGGGTGGATGTGAAGCTGGAGACTCTGCCCGACGTGTCACGTGAACATTGCCGGATTCGCCGCGATCCGGACACGGGCCGTTTCACCATCGAGGACGTGAGCCAGTTCGGGACCGCGGTTAACGGGAAACCGGTGGGGCGGAACGGGTCGGCGGACCTGCCCGCGCGGGCGACGATCAGTCTCGCCGGAATTATCGATCTGCAGTGGGAAGCGGCATGAAAGAGGTGTTCCGGTGACTGACATTCTCCACTGGCGCACCGTCCTGCTGACGATCCTCTTCCTTACGGTGGCTCTGCTCGCCCTCATTACGGCGGCACGAGAGAGGCGCTGATGGCAGTGAAAACAACGCTCCGATACGCCGCAGCGAGCGACCCCGGCAAACGCCGCAAGAACAATGAAGACCGCTACTACGTGGATGCGGAACGCGGCATTTACGCGGTCATCGACGGCGTCGGCGGGCATGCGGCGGGGGAAACGGCCGCGGGCGTGGCGGTGGATGTGATCCGGGAGCGGCTGGAGAGGCCGACCGGAAGCCCCGAGGAGCGACTGCGCGAGGCGATCACGCTCGCCAACAACGAAATTTTCCGGCTTTCACGCGCCCGGGCCGAATGGAACGGCATGGCCTGCGTTCTGACTGTGGCGCTGGTCGAAGACGACATCGTCACGGTCGGCCACGTCGGTGATTCCCGCCTGTATCTGCTCACCCCCGGCGAGATCCGCAAGATCACGCACGACCATTCCCCTGTGGGAGAACGCGAGGACCGTGGGGAACTGACGGAAGCGGAGGCAATGCGGCACTCGCGCCGGAACGAGATTTTTCGCGACGTGGGCTCCTCCGAGAGGATCCCCGACGACCCCGGGTTCATCGAGATGGAATATTTCCCGATGCCGTCGGACGGCGTGTTGCTGTTGTGCTCGGATGGGCTGACCGACCTCGTGAACAGCGCCGCCATTCGCGCCGGCATCGAGCGGTACGCACCGGATTTCGAGGCCGCGGCGCGCGCCCTGATCGACGCGGCCAACCAGGCAGGCGGCAAGGACAATATCACCGTCGTCCTCGTCGCCGGTCCCTCGTACGGCAACTCGCGGGCTCTTGTGCGGGACACGGTGACAACGGCGCGGACCTCCCGTTCGAAACGGTGGGTACTCGTCCTTCTTGCTCTGGTGGTCGGCGTCGCGGCGGGGCTCGCCGCGCCTCTTGTCTGGAGCCGTTTTGCGGCGGCCGGTCCGCGCTCTCTCGTGGTGGGATCGGACGGGATCACGGCGGCCCTCAATCAGGCCCATTCCGGAGATACGGTGGTCATCCCGCAGGGGCGCTACCGGGAACGCGTTCTGCTGCGCGAGGGCGTCATGCTTGAGGCGCAGACGCCAGGCACGGTGACGCTGACGTCGCCGGATGGCGGCCCGGCTCTGTCTGCGAACAAGATTGACGCCGGGGGCGTCCGTGGCCTCTGGATCCAGGGCGATCGCGAAGCGCCGCTGTCCGTCGGAATCGAGATTCGCGATTCCAGCCCCTCTATCACGAATGTGAAAGTCACGGGCGCCGATACGGGGATTGCCATACGGGGCGCTTCGACGCCGGTCATCACATCCAGCCAGATCACGAATAATCTCGGGCCGGGCATTCTGGTCGCGGGTACGGCGTCGCCGCGGATTGAAGGCGATCTGATTGCGGCCAATGGAAACGGCAAGCCCGGCTCGCCGAAACCGGGAGTGGAGGTGATGGAGAAGGCGCATCCTCTCCTGAAGGACAACGGGATCGTCGACAATGGCGCCGAGCCGGTGTGGGTGCACGGCCGAACGTATCGGGCCGCCGATTTCGAAGAGAATTTCTTCGGAGGGTTGCCGGCAAAGAAAGCCATCCGGCTGCTGGATGTGCCGGACGCCGGGGCGGGGCCGGAGCGGGGCAAAGAACTGAGCCGGGTGCGAAAGCGGCCGGCCGTGGAACGTTCAGGGGTAGGGCCTGCAGGGGTAGAGCGGCCAGGGGTGGAACGATGAGCGGGGTGTACAGGTGAGTATGGATCCGCAGAGCTTCGGGCGCTATCAGATCATCCGCAAGCTCGCCGGTGGCGGCATGGGGCGCGTGTTTCTGGCCTACGATCCCACACTCAACCGCCAGGTGGGACTGAAGCTGATCGATGCCGGAGTGGACCGGGACAGCATCGACGTGGTCGCCGCCGAGCGGCGCGGCGCGACCCTGCAGGACCAGTTGGCGAAGCGCGAGGCGAGCGGCCGCGTGGCCCAGATTTTCGATGTGGGAGACCGCGACGGCTACTTTTACATCGCGATGGAATACATCGAGGGCGAAGACCTCTCGGAACTGCTGGCGCGCGGGCCCCTCGATCCGCAGCGCGCCGTCGGGATCGCGCTCGACGTGCTGGATGTGCTGGTGAAGGCGCACAATTTCCAGACCGTGATCGAAGACCGCACGCATCGCGGCATCATTCACGGGGACATCAAGCCGCGCAATATCCGCATTACCCCGGCGGGCCAGGTGAAGGTTCTCGACTTCGGGATCGCCAAAGCGGTTTCGATGACGCGCAGCATCACGTTCAATCAGTTCGGCAGCGTGCCGTATTCGTCGCCGGAGCGGCTGCAGACGGGCGACATGGATGCGCGCTCCGACGTCTGGTCGGTGGCGATCGTGCTCTTCGAGATGATTACCGGCCGCCCGTATTTCGAGGCGGAAGCGTCGTCGAAGCTCGAGTGGATGATCCGGAACTACCATGCGCTGCAGCCCTCGGTGGCGGAACTGCCCCCCGGCCTGCGGGAGATTCTCTCGCGTGCGCTCGATCCGGACCTCAACAAGCGCTTTACGAGCGCGGCGGCTCTGCAGGCGGCCCTGCACGAATGGCGCACCTATGCGCTGCCGGGCGCTGCGTACGAGGGGGATCCGGATGCGACCCGACGGACCGTCTATGCCGACCCGGATGAGCGCACGCGCCATATCGGAGCGCCCGGGAGCTTCGCCCCCGCTACGACCCGCGCCACGCGAATTCGCATTCCGGAATCGATGTTCCATATTGCGGTTCCCGTGATCGTGGCGCTTTTTCTGTGCAGCGTTTTCGTTGTGGTGTACGAGATCCGGATGCTGAACAATGCGCGCGACCTGCGGAATCGGATCGACTCGGGGCAGTTGACTCCGGAGACCGCGCGTGACGCCTACCAGGCGCTGGCGAAGAAGAGTCTGTTTGCATGGCCGCTCTCGCCCGCGCGGAACAGCCTGCGCGACCGGTACGTGGCCGAGGCGGATCGCGTGATCGCCGACTACCGCGAAGCCAGCGAGAGTACGCCCGTCTATACGCGGGACTGGAAGCGCGCCCAGGCGGCGCTGAACTCGGCCATGATTCTGGCGCCCGAGGACAAGTCGATCCATGGCAAGTACGATCTGGTCGATGGCTATCTGAAGCTGCGGGCCGGAAACGTAAAGGACGCGCGCTCCGATTTTGAGCAGGCCCGTAATCTGCTGCCGCATGCGCCTGATCCGCACCTCGGGCTGGCCCTGATCCAGATGCGGGAAGGGGATCTCGATCGTGCCGAGCAGGAGTTGAATGAGGCCAAGCGCAACGGCTTTCAGCCGGGGCGCCGGGAGCAGAGAAATCTTGCCGACGGTTACAAGGCGCGCGGCGAGAAGTGGCTGGCCGCGGCCAGACGCGCCCGCGGCCTCAGCCAGATGCAGGACGCGCTGAAGCACGCTGACAGCGATCTCGCGCACGCGCAGGACCTCTATAACTCCGTCGCGCCGCTGTTCAACGGCGTGCAACTGGCGGAGAAAGTCTCGCTCGAGCGCGATCAGGCGGCGAAGAGCCTGGCGCAGGCCGAGCAGATTCTGGCGACTGCTCCGGAGACGGCGAAGGAGAACCCGTAATGCTGGCGCGAACACGGGGCCGCGGGCCATGGCCGCCTCCGTCAGATGGTCTCCCGTGGCGGTAACACGCAGTACGGTGGAATCGCGCCGCACGGCTCCCGCCGTCGCGCGCGCCGGACGCGGGCCCGAACTCCTCTGGCTGATTCTCGCGGCCGCGATCGTTTCCGGGGCGTGGGCGCTGGTGTATACCGCCAAAATCCGGCGGGCCACAATGCCGGCGCCGGTGGTCAATCTCTCCGAGATCGACCGCAGTGACAGGCTTCTTGCTGCGCTGACCGTTCTGCAGAGCCCCGCGGATCGCGATTTCGCCGCAAAGCGCATCTTCGATGCGCTCGCGGATCGCAACGATCAGTTCCCCAATACTGGCGCGCTCGCGCGGATCCGCGTGCCTCGCGCCGAACTGCTCGAAAACAAGCAGGTCCAGGAACTGCGCAAGCGCGCCGAAGACGCTCAGGGCGACAGCATCTCTCTTTTCACGCCGGCGGAGTTCGCCCAGATCAAGCCGCAGATTGCGGTGAGAAGCGTGGAGACCTTCCGGGGCAACTTCCTGCTCTGGGCCGGGATGATTCTGGCCGCCTTTCTCCTGACCCATATCGTCTGGGCCGTGCGCGGATTCTCAGGCCCCTGGGCCTGGCTGCCGCTGCTGCTGCTGCTGACCGGCATCGGTTACGCGCTGATGATCGGTCTGCGCGACCCTCTGCGGGATACGCCGATTTTCATCCCATTCGCTGAAGGCGTCGCCGGTGGCTGTCTCGTTATGCTGGCCGCGAGCCTGATCGACTGGGAAGGGGCGGCCGCGGCCTACAGCTTTGTTCCTCTGCTCGGCGCGATTCTGCTCTCGCTGGCGCTGTTTCTTTTCGGCAGCGGACCGGCGGGAAGCGATGCCCGCGTGAACCTCGGGCCGTTCCAGCCGGTGGAGGCGATCAAAATCCTGCTGGTGTTTTTCCTCGCCGGATACTTCGCCAAACGCTGGCCCCTGCTGCGGGAATTGCGCGAGCGGCGGTCGATCTTGGCGCGCATCGCGCCCGCGTTCGAGTTGCCTCGCTTCCAGTACGCGGTGCCCGTCATGATCGGGGTGGGCGTGGCCGTGCTGTTCTTTTATCTCCAGAGGGACCTCGGGCCGGCGCTCGTCTTCGCCTGCGTTTTCCTCACCCTTTATGCCATCGCGCGCAACCGGGTGACGCTTGCGGCTCTCGGGTTGATGGTGCTGCTGGGAGGTTTTCTCGCCGGTTACTTTCTCGGTACGCCGAAAACGGTTCACGACCGCGTGGCGATGTGGCTTTCGCCGTGGAGCAACACGGTGCGGGGCGGCGACCAGGTGGCGCATTCGCTCTGGGCGATGGCGTCCGGCGGCGGCCTGGGATCGGGGCCGGGTCTGGGCGAATCCGATGTGATTCCGGCGGGCCACACGGACCTGATCGTTTCCGTGCTGGGCGAGGACTGGGGCTTTCTCGGTTTTCTGTCGGTCTATCTGATCTACGGACTGCTCGTCTGGCTCGGGCTCCGCATCGCCCGGCGCGCCCGCGGCGGCTACGCCTTTTTCCTCGCTCTGGGCCTGACGCTGCTGGTCAGCGCGGAGCTGCTGTTGATTTCGTGCGGGATTCTCGATCTCTTTCCGCTTTCGGGCGTGGCGACTCCGTTTTTGAGTTACGGGCGAACCGCGATGCTTGCGAACTTCGGGATTGCCGGCATTCTTCTCTCGCTGGGCGACGCCGGGCGGAAGTCCGGCGGAAGCGCGGAGGCGCTCGCGCCGCTGCTGCCCGGTCTGCGCGTGGTGGAAATCGCTTTGGGGTGCCTCGCGCTCGCGGTGGTCGGAAAGGCGGCCTGGATTCAGTTGGGCCACGCCGATGCCATCGCGGGGCAGGGGACGCTGGTTCTGCAGGCCGACGGCGGCCGCCGCTACGTCTACAATCCCCGGCTGATCGATGCTGCGCGGACGCTGCAGCGGGGCACGATTTACGATCGCACCGGACTGCCGCTCGCCAGCAGCAACTGGACCGAACTGGAACAACACCGCGCGCAGTATCACGACCTCGGGATCGATCTCGACCAGGCCTGCAACCGCGCGGATCCGCGGTGTTACCCGCTGGGCGCACTGACGTTTCATCTGCTGGGCGATATTCGCACGCGCGCCAACTGGAGCGCGCCGAACAGTTCGCTTGTCGAGCGGGATTCGGCCATCCGGCTCCAGGGTTATGACGATCGCGGGCGCGTGGTCGCGGTGAAAGACGCGGCAGGGAAGCCTTTCTACACGATTCGCTACGACTATCGCGAACTGCTGCCTCTGCTGCGGCACCGCTGGGAACCGGACAATCCGGCGGTGAAGCGGATCCGCGAGCGCGAGCGCAACGTACACCTTTCGATCTCCGCGGCGCTGCAGGTGAAGGCGGCGCAGATTCTGAATACGCATCTGGCGGCGCAGCACCTCGATCGGGGATCCGTCGTGGTGATGGATCCGTTTACGGGAGATCTGCTGGCTTCCGTCAACGCGCCTTCGCCGGATCTTCTGCAGGAAAAGCTGGCGCTCGGCGAAGCTTCGGGACCGCTGCTGGACCGGGCGCGCTATGGATTGTATCCG
>CAZXCO010000098.1:0-5562 GCA_964639095.1 uncultured Solibacteraceae bacterium | reverse complement strand
AAACTCGGAAACTGCCGGTGGATCAAAAACCCGCTGAGCCCGATCGACGCGGGATCGAAGCTTGTGAACGGCGCATGGTCGTCAAACCGAGTATGATAGAAGCCCGCGCCGAGATGCAGCAGCAGAGTGGGGGAGAGCGTGCGGTCGTAATTCAATCGCGTCGTGTACGTCGGGATGAACGTACCGCGGTAACCGCCGATCTCGAGCGGAAGACCGTCCGCATTTCCCAGCGGCGACGAGATCTGGCTTTCCGTGTTGATCCGCGACCAGAAGAACGACAATTTGTCTTTGTCCGAAAGGTTGTGATCGATCTTGATCGACGGAATCGCCGAGTAGCGGTTTCCGCCGACTGACGCAGTGTAGTTCAGGGACGCATTCGGGTTCGTGGCCTGGGGAACCAACGCCAGCACCTTGAGCGCGACCGGATCGAAGCGGCTCTGCGGAATCACGTTGTTCGGGAAAGGATTCGCATATCCGAGCCCGGCGGACGTCACCCCGCGAGTGGCCGGATCGTAGATTTCATTGGCGAATACCGGCCGCCCGAGAGGATCGGTGGTGATGGACGATGTTTGAATCCCGAGCGTCGAGCACAGACTGCAGGTTCCATTCGGAGAGATCGACGAGAAATCCCCATTCCGATAAGCCGCCGTGGGCAAAGTGTCCGTGAAAGAGTACAGATTGTTTTCCAGATATTCTTCGTAATTGAAGAAGAAGAACGTCTTGTTTCTGCCGTTATAGATTTTCGGAATGATGATCGGTCCGCCCAGTGTGCCGCCAAAATCGTTGCGGCGGTTTCTCGGCCGCATCTTGCCGCCGCTGACCGGGCTGATGGTGAACGGATCGCCGGCGTTCAGGTCTTCGTTGACGAAGTAGTCATAACCGGTGCCATGGAACTGGTTGGTTCCGGATTTCATCGTCATGTTGATGACGGCGGAACCTGCCTGGCCATATTCCGCCGCATAGTTACTGGTCTGGTAGGCGATTTCCTGAATCGAATCCGCGCTGGGCTGGCCCATCTGCGTGTAGTCGTAGGCGCCGAATATACGGGAGGTGGCGTCCTGGCCTTCCACCCGCATGGTCTCAGTCATATTGCCGCCCAGACCGTTCATCGTGAACTGGCCGCTGCTCGCGTAAGAGCTCACGCCGGGCAGAGTCTGCAGAGTGTTGTAGGGATTCCGCACGCCGCTCGTGCCGGAGTTCGCCGTCCCGATGCCCAGCAGAGGAAGATCGTCGAGCTGGTTGATCGTGATGTTATGGCTGAGGTCGCCGGATTCGGTTGACAGCAGAGAAGCCTCGGCAGTAATCGTGATCGACTCGTTCGTGGCGCCAACCTCCAGCGCGACGTTCTCCCGCAGCGTCTGCGTTGCCGCAACCGCCAGGTTGGTATGAGTGTAATTCTTGAACCCGTTGGCCTTTACTGTAAGCGAGTAAGTTCCTACCGGGAGATCCGGAATGGAGTAATTACCGGTGCTGGTCGAGACCGCAGGAAAGTCTACGCCAGTTGCTGTGTTAGTAGCCGTTACCGCTGCACCGGGAACAACGGCGCCGGCCGGATCTGTAATTGTGCCTGTGATTGTTCCGTTGCCGACCTGGCCCAAGGCCAATGATGCAACGACCCCGAAAAGTGCAGCTAGTCGTAAAGACAAACCACCACGCATGGATAACCTCCCGAGGAAACCTGTCTGAATCCCTGTAGAGCCCCTGGGCTCGTCAATCGCGATAATCCTATACAGCTTTTTTGCGCGTGTCAATGGCGATTGCAGCGTAAACCTATCCTGCCTGAGGCGCACGGGACAGGACTTTTCAGCAGCTTTTCTTTTGATATTTCAGTTACCGGGAACTTAGTCAGGATTCTTCCGCACCGCGGGTCCGGCAATGGAATATCTCTGAAATCGCGACATCGCTGGAGCTTCATCTTCTCTGAAGCATCGGGCGCCTTTACACCGGATAAAGACTCCGCCCGGTGTTTTCGAAATATCAGAAGCATTGCCGCTGCTCCACACCGGATGGAACCGGCGCGTTTCAGCCGATGCCGGCATCGGTTGCCGCTGCTCTCTGCCGGCGATTTTGAGTTCCGCCCGAGGGAGGCATAGCCCTCCTCGCGCGGTGCTATTCTGGATTTGCCCAAAGGGGTCCTGAAAGCCCTTGTGAAATCATCGTGGATCTGAATCTCGAAACACTCAAGAACCAAATCCTCGCCTACCTGGAGAGCTCGGATTTCGCTGTCTTCCGGAGCCATGCCGGCGGACTCGAGGGACTTCCTGTCATCACATGGGACACGGAATCCTGCCCGGACTACCGCGCGTTCCTCGATACGGCGCGCAAAGTGGGCGCCAAACTGATCCTTTTTGCGTCGCGCGAACTGGCCGAAGAGGAGCTCGACGAAGCTCTCGAGGAACTCGCGGAAACTGACTTCACTCGCGAAGAACGCCGCGAACTCGAAGGACGCGTCGCAAAGGCGCAGAAACATATCGGGGCTACCTGCGAGCTGGAGCTCGCCTTCGGCCACGATTCGCATCTCTATGTCTATGAAGCCCGCCCGGACTGGTATGAGGATTTCCTCGACGCCTGTGAGGAGATCAGCTCCGTGTTGTCGATCGACGAAGACGAAAATACCGGCGGTGACGGCCTCCCGGGCGGCTTCTACTCCAACAATTGAGGTGCGCCGGAAAACCGCGGCCGGAAAGGTGACCGTCCGCTGAGTCCCGCTCGCTGGATTTTTCCCCATCCGTCGCGCGCGGACGATGGCGCCGCCGCCGGACTGGCGCAAGCGCTCGGTGTTCCACGAACAGCGGCGCAGATTCTGCTTCGGCGCGGTCTCCGCGACCCCTCGGCAGCCGCGCGCTTCCTCAATCCGCAGATCGAGGAACTGCACGATCCGTTTCTTCTCCGGGACATGGACCGCGCCGTCGAACGCATCCGGCTGGCTATCCGGCAGGGTGAGCGGATCGAAATTCATGGCGATTACGACGTGGATGGCGTCACTTCCACGGTCGTGCTGAAGAAGGCTCTCGAGCTTGCTGGCGCCGAGGTGGGCTGGCACATTCCGCACCGCCTGCACGACGGGTACGGCATGCAGCCGGCCGCGGTCGAGGATGCCGCGCGACGCGGAGTCCGCCTGATTATCAGCGTGGATAACGGCATTCGCGCCGCGCCCGCCATCGCCCGCGCCAACGAAGCCGGCGTGGATGTGATCGTCACCGACCATCACCTGCCCGAGGCCAGCCTGCCCCCTGCGCTGGCCGTCATCAATCCGAACCGCCCGGATTGCCAATACCCCGACCCGAACCTGTGCGGCGCGGGCGTCGCCTTCAAGCTGGCCCACGCCATCCTGAAGCGACTCGAATGGCCCGCACCGCGACTATACCGTCTGCTGGAATCCTTTCTCAAGCTCGTCGCCATCGCGACCGTCGCGGATATCGTTCCGCTGACCGGAGAGAATCGCGTAATTGTGAAGCACGGGCTCAACGGCCTCGCCAGCGTCCGCAATCCCGGTCTTCGTGCGCTTCTCGCGGCGGCCGGTTTCAAAGACCGCGTACCGGATGCCGGCGAGGTGGGATTTCGCATTGCGCCCGCCATCAATGCGTCCGGACGCATGGACAGCGCCGCCCACGCGGTTCGCATGTTTCTCACCGGCGACCCGGAAGAGGCCGGCCGGATTGCCCGCGAGCTGTTCGCTTTAAATGTCGAGCGCCAGACCGCTGAGCGGGCCATCGTCGGCGAGATCTTCAATCGCTGCGTGGAGACGCCGGTCACCGGCCGCGATGCCGCTCTGGTGCTCTGGGGCGAGGGATGGCATCGCGGCGTCGTCGGTATCGTGGCCAGCCGGGTCGTCGAGCGTTTTCACCGCCCCGCCATCGTGCTTGGGGTCGAGAACGGAGTGGCGCATGGCTCGGGCCGGAGCATTGAGGCCTTTCATCTCCTCGAAGCTCTCGAAAGCATGCGCGAGTTGTTCACGAAATTCGGCGGCCATGCGCACGCCGCGGGATTGACGCTGCCGGCCGGGTCGCTCGATGCTTTCCGCGAACGCTTCAGGCTCCAGGCCGCGGAACTGCTGACGCCGGAGGACCTGCAGCCAACTGTCGAAGTCGATGCAGTGATGGAACTGGGTGAGATCGACGATGCCCTCTGGCACGCCCTCGAACAGATTGCGCCCTTCGGAATGGATAACCGCCGCCCGTTGCTTGCAGCGCGCGGCGTTGAACTCGCCGGACCTCCCCAGATCTGGAAAGAAAACCATCTGCGGCTCGCGGTTCGTCAGGGCGGCCGGACGCTGATGATGAAGGGCTGGGGGCTGTCGGATCTTGCGGCAGAACTGCGTGGCGTGAAAGCCGTCGATATCGCGTTCGAGATCGAGCGCGACCTCCTCGGAGGGTGGGGTCTGACTCTGCGCGCCTGCCGCGCATATGAAGCCGCGGCCGCCGTCAGTCCGGCCGGTTCATCATGAACGTGGCCACGCCTTCGAAAAACTCCCGCAGCATCGCCTCGGCCTCGGCCGGCAACGCCGCCTCGACAAGAGCATTGTTCATCAGATGCATCCAGCGGTTGCGCGCCACGGGTCCGATTGCGAATGGCGCGTGACGCATCCGCAGACGAGGGTGCCCGCGCTGCTCGATGTACCGGGGCGGCCCGCCGAAACGGAAGATCAGAAATTCGCGCAGACGTTCCTCGGCGCCCGCGAGATCGTGCGCCGGATACATCCGGCCCAGCACGTCGTCGTGCGGAACCTGGCGGTAGAAGGCTGCCACCAGCCGGCGGAAGCCATCCTCGCCTATGAGCGCATAAAGATCCTGATCGTCCACGTGTGCAACCGCGACCAGTATCGCACCCCGCAGGCCGGGGACCCCGTGCTCCGGCGCGATAATAAGGGCGTCCGCTGAAATGGAGTTCAAAGAGCAACTACGGGCTCAGGTCGATCTCGTGCGCGTCGCATCGGATTATGTGCGCCTGCGCCGGGTCGGCAACCGGTACAGCGGGCTTTGCCCTTTCCACAACGAGAAGACGCCCTCGTTTTCGATTTCCCAGGAGCATCAATACTTCCACTGCTTCGGATGCGACGCCCGGGGCGACGTCTTCAAATTCGTCGAGATGATCGAGGGACTCACGTTCTGGGAGGCCCTGAAAAAACTCGCCGATCAGCACGGCATTCCGCTGCCGAAACAATCCTTCGCGAGCGATGAAGATACCCGCGTGCGCGCGGCGCTCTTCGAAATGCACGAGATCGCGTACGAACACTTCCGCCGCAATCTCGCGGGCCCGAACGGCGGCCCCGTGAGGGCGTATATCGCAAAACGCGGCGTGTCGGAGGGCAGCATACAGCAATTCGGACTGGGACTGGCCGACGGCTCGGGCCGGGCGCTGCTGCGAGTGCTGGAGCAGCGCGGCTTCAAACCCGAACAACTCGAAATCTCCGGTCTCGTCGGCCGGCGGGACGACGGTTCCTTCTACGACCGGTTCCGCAACCGGCTGGTGTTCCCCATCCAGAATGAATCGGGAAAGGTGATCGCCTTCGGATGCCGGGCGCTCGATCCGGACGAAAAGGCCAAATATCTCAACTCGCCC
>CAZXCO010000097.1:0-7183 GCA_964639095.1 uncultured Solibacteraceae bacterium | reverse complement strand
GTCGGAAGCCAGATGCCATCTTCGACGGGACCGCGAACCCATTCAAATTTCGTGCCTGGTTCCACTCTTGCGAGAAAGCCTTCGATGGAAACGGGATGAATGACCTGAGCCTCCACTTTGGCCCATTGGTTCGTGGACTTGTCGATCCAGAGCTTGCCTTTCATGCCGGTCAGCACGCGTGTATCGCGATCCGGCGGCCGGTAGCCGGGCCGGGGCGTCGCATCGAGCATCCAGGTGGGCCGATTCCCGATCGTCGTTTGGCCCTGCAGGCGGAAGTTGAAGGCTTTCGTCAGTTCTTCGATCAGCCGGTGGTCGCGCTGCCGGTCGCGTTTGTAGTCCTGAATTCGCTTTGACCTCTGACTCGGGGATTCACCGCAGCGTTGCTCAACGGCGTCTTTCAGCTTTTGCTGTTCTGTCTCCCTCTTGCCGGCTGGAAGTGGCTCGCCATCGATCTCCTGAGTGCGCCGGTAGGGCGAACCGGCAATCAGCAGAACCTGATAGGTAATCGACCCGTGACCCTTCCGATCCCGCTCGAAATAGTCGTATTTGGGCGCGGCATCCCAGTCATGGCGGAGCGTAACGACGGATTGCTGGACGATGCGATTCGCATCGGTCCCGACGCCGAAAACAATGGCCGGAACTGCCCCGGAGATCAACAGCCCCAACAAAACACGTGATTTCCGAACCGGCGACATCTACTGCAGATTTGTGTGCATGCGAATGACCACCGGTAATGGAATCCGGTGAGCATGCGGGCGCGAATAACATTTCAGAAAACCACAACGCCTTTTTTTGTGGGGTGCTGATGCTGAAGACGCGAGGATCGAATCAATGAAACCGGACATCAAAACCGTAGCGGGCGTGTTTTCGTCTCTTGTGGATGCCGACCGGGCTGCAAGGAATCTGGAAGGACTCGGCATACCTTCCGACAACGTCAGTCTGATTGCAGGAAACGACGGCAACCGGCACGATGAGTATCTGAAGAAAGCGAGGCGCGCATCCACCACCACGGCGCGCGCAGCCGCTTCGGCGGCATCCATTGGAGGCGGCGTGGGAATTCTCGCGACGCTTGCCGCGCTGGCGGTTCCCGGCGTTGGTCCGTTGGTGGCGGGCGGAGCCATGCTGACTGTGCTCGGCGGGCTGGCCGTCGGAGCGGTCGGCGGCGGGCTGGTCGGGGCCTTTGTTTCAATGGGATTTTCCCGGGAAGAGGCTCCCCTGTACGAGGAAGCCGTGCGGCGGGGAGCGGTCATTCTCGCGGCACAGATCTATGCCGAGCAGGAACAAGAGGCAATCCGGATCATGACCGGACACGGGTCTCGCAGCATTCGCGAGATGGTGAGCGGATCCGATCCGCATCCCTATCCATGGGACGATACGGTCCGGGCTACTGAACCATCCGAACCTGCCGCGCGGGAAACCGGAGCCGGGATTCGCCCCCGAAACGAATAAAGCAACAAATAAAAGAAACAGTAATCCGCCTCTTATCGCGGCCTGATCCCTGATCTACCAGCCTTTAGACGGGATATTCCATGACCACGTGCTCCGGCGGCAGAATGGCCGGCACGGCCAGGTCCGCGACGAAATGAGGTCCTTCGGTGCGCCGCCGAAAACCCGGCGCACACCCAGGACTCGGAGCGGTGGCGCCGGAGCGTAGACCCCGGCGCCAGTATCCGCGAAGTAATCCGGAACTTCACGCGAACCCATTGGACCGGCTTGCGGCCCGGCAGGCGCGGATATATGCTGAACTCACGCCAGCGGGGCTGGTGCGACCGGAGCAACTCGAATGAACCGTTTATCGATCGTCCTGACGATTTTCGCCATGGCGGCGGGCGTGAATGCTCTCGCCCAGGCCCCGGGCAGAGGGCGCGGCGCCCCGCAGCCGCAGGCCATCCATCAGGTGAAACCGGGTCTCTACATGATCACCGGCGCGGGCGGCAATACGACCGTGCGGGTGACGAGCGAAGGCCTGATCGTGGTGGACGGGAAGCTGCCCGGTGAAGAGAACTATAACTCCCTGATGGCTCTGATCAAGGGCGTTTCCGATCAGCCGGTTAAATACCTCATCGTGACCCACCATCACTCCGATCACACCGGCAACAACCAGAGGTTCCTGGATGCCGGCGTTCCAGTGGTGGCCCATGAGAACCTGAAGAAGAATCTGGTCACCTACGCGGCCAATCCGAAGCCCGCGCCGCCGAGCGTGACTTATGAGGGTTCGGAATACACGATCAAGCTCGGCGGAACCACGGTGGAACTCCACCATTTCGGCCGCGCCCACACGAGCGGCGACACGGTCGTCTATTTCCCTGATCTGAAAGTGGTTTCGATCAGCGATACGGTTACGACCGGGAAGACCGGCCCGCTGGTCGACTACGCCGGCGGCGGCAGCGCGACCGACTGGACCAATGTGCTCGTGGGCATCCTCGGTCTGGACTTCGACGCCGCCATTCCGGGTAACGGCGATGTGCTCACAAAGGGCGATGTCGAAGCCTACAAGAAAAAATTCGACACCATGATCGGCCGGGCGAAGGATCTTGTGCACCAGGGCGTGCCGCAGGACCAGTTGCTCGCGCAGCTCAAGACGGACGATCTCGGCTGGAAGCCGCGCATTCCCAAAGTCGATGCATTCTATGCCGAACTGTCTGCGGTGAAATAGGCGCGGGCGCGCCAGGCGCGCTCAAGCGCCTGCCATGATCGATGACGTCCGTTCGATAGACTGATTCTTCCCGAGTCACGCCATGGCAATCGCGACCATCAACCCCGCTACCGGACAACCCGTCAAATCGTTCGAGCCGCTTTCCGATTCGCAGATCGAAGCCAAACTGCAACTCGCCGCTGCCACGTTTCCCGCTTTCCGCAAGCTCTCGTTCGCCGACCGCGCGGGCATGATGAACAAAGCCGCGGCCATTCTGGAAAGCGATAAGGAAGAGCTGGGCCGCCTGATGACGCTCGAAATGGGCAAAACCCTGCGTTCGGCGGTGGATGAGGCCGTCAAATGTGCCTGGGCCTGCCGCTACTATGCCGAGAATGCCGAGCGTTTTCTGGCGGATGAAGAAGTCGCCACGAATGCAAAGCGCAGCTACGTAAAGTACCAGCCGCTCGGCGTTGTGCTCGCCATCATGCCCTGGAATTTTCCCTTCTGGCAGGTGTTCCGCTTCATCGCTCCGGGGCTGATGGCGGGCAACGTCGGGCTGCTCAAACATGCATCGAATGTCCCCCAGTGCGCGCTCAAAATCGAGGAAATTCTGCGGCGTGCGGGCTTTCCGGAAGGGGCGTTCCAGACCCTGCTGATCGGCGCGAAGCAGGTCGACAAGATCCTTTCGGACCCGCGGGTGGCCGCCGCCACGCTGACCGGCAGCGAAGGCGCGGGCGTCGAAGTCGGCGTCTCGGCTGCAAAACGCATCAAGAAAGTCGTACTCGAGCTGGGCGGCAGCGATCCTTTCATCGTGATGCCGAGCGCCGACCTGGATCTGGCCGTGGATACGGCCGTGAAGGCGCGCGTCATCAACAACGGCCAGTCGTGCATCGCGGCCAAGCGCTTCATTGTGGCGGACCCGGTCGCGGACCGTTTCGAGAGCGCCTTCGTCGCCAGAATGGCCGCTCTGAAAATGGGGGATCCCATGGAGGCCGCGACCGATCTCGGACCTCTCTCGTCTGCCGCGGCCGTCGCCACTTTGCAAACCGACGTCGAAGCCACAGTCAAAGCCGGCGCGAAGGTTCTTACGGGCGGCAAACCGGTCGAGGGTCCAGGCAGCTTTTATCCGCCGACCGTCCTGACGAATATTCCGAAGGACTCGCCCGCTTATCACGAAGAGCTTTTCGGACCCGTGGCCTGCATCTACCGCGTGCCGGATATCGATGCTGCGATCAGGCTCGCCAACGACAGCCGCTTCGGACTGGGCGCCAGCGCCTGGACGAACGATCCCGCCGAGCAGGGGCGGTTCGCAAACGAAATCGAGTCCGGCATGGTCTTCATCAATCGTATGGTGGTTTCGGACCCCCGCCTGCCGTTCGGCGGCGTAAAATGGTCCGGACACGGCCGCGAACTGGGCGGATCGCACGGCATCCGCGAGTTCACGAATATCAAAACCGTTTGGGTGGATTAGACAGACAACATGGCGAATCTCGGATTTATCGGCCTCGGCGTTATGGGCGGCCAGATGGTGGACCGCCTGATGAACCACGGCCACACTGTTACCGGCTACAACCGGACGCGCTCGAAGGCTCAGTGGCTGATCGATAAAGGCATGAAGTTCGCCGATTCGCCGCGCGGCGTCTCGGAGGCGGCGGACGTGACGTTCTGCATGGTCACCGACTCGGCCGCGCTTGAAGACGTTGCCGGCGGTCCGGACGGAATCGTCGCCGGAATGGGCGCCGGCAAAGTCCTGATCGAGATGAGCACGGTCAGCCCCGAGACAAGCAAAGCGCTGGCGGCGAAGCTCCGCGCAAAAGGGGCCGACATGGTGGATGCACCCGTTTCGGGAAGCGTCATCACGCTCCAGCAGGGCAAGCTTTCCGTAATGGTGGGCGGCAGCCGGGAGACCTTCGAACGCATCCGGCCTCTGCTTCTCGACGTGGGCCCGAAGGTGACCCATGTGGGGGAAAACGGCCTCGCGCTGGTGATGAAGATCGCTACCAATATCAGCCTTGTGGCCCAGATGCTGGCGTTTTCCGAAGGCGTTCTTCTGGCCGAGAAAAGCGGAATTGCGCGCGAGGTGGCGGTCGACGTTCTGACGCACAGCGCCGTCGCCTCGCCCATGGTGCAGTACCGCGGGCCGTTCGTTCTGAAAATGCCGGATGAAGCGTGGTTCAACGTCAACATGATGCAGAAGGACATGCTGCTCGCGCTCGAGCTGGGCCGTCATGTAGACGTGCCCCTGCCGGTCACCGCCTGCGGCAATCAGTTGCTGACCGCAGCCCGCGGCATGGGACTTGAGAAGGAAGATTTCGCGGTGGTATTCCAGGTACTGGCGCGCATGTCGGGCGTGAAACAACAGGAGGTGAAGTAATGGCGATCAAGACCTACGGATCGATGGCGGTGGACTGGGAGCAGCGGATCGACTTCGACCGCCTGCGCCGGGAACGCCTCGAAAAGGCGAAGGCGGAGCTGAAGAAGTCCGAGATGGGCGCTCTGCTCGTCTTCGACATGAACAACGTCCGCTATCTGACGGCCACGACGATCGGCACCTGGGCGCAGGACAAGATCAGCCGGTTCGCGCTGCTTCCTCAGAATGACGAGCCGATCATGTGGGATTTCGGATCGGCCGCGAAGCACCATCAGTTGTACTGTCCGTGGATGGGGGAGCGGTCGCGCGCGGGCATTTCCATGCTGCGCGGGGCCATGTCGCCCGAAATGGGCCGCGCCGAGGACGTCGCGCGCAAAATCCGGATCGAGCTCGAGATGCGCGGCCTCCACAAGCAGCCGCTCGGCATCGATGTGGTCGAGCCGCCCGTGCTTTTCGCGCTCCAGAAAGAAGGCATCACGGTGGTGGACGGGCAGCAGCTCATGTCCGCTGCCCGCATCATCAAGACGCAGGATGAGATATCGCTGCTCAACCACTCCGCCATGATGGTGGACGCTGCCTATGACGAACTCTACCGGGCCATGAAGCCGGGGATGAGCGAGAATCAGGCCGTCGGACTCGCCAGCAAGGTCCTGTACGATCTCGGCTCGGAGTATGTGGAAGCCATCAATGCCATCTCGGGAGAGCGATGCAATCCGCACCCGCATGTGTTTTCGGACCGGGTGCTGCGGCCGGGCGACCCCGTTTACTACGACATTCTGCATTCGTATATGGGCTACCGGACGTGCTATTACCGGTGCTTCGCCATCGGTTTCGGCTCCCATGCCCTGGTCGACGCCTACAAGCGGTGCCGCGATTATCTCGATGCGGCGATTTCGCTGGTCCGGCCGGGCCGGCAGACCCGTGAAATCGCGGAGGTCTGGCCCAAAGCGCAGGATTTCGGTTTCCCGAACGAAGAGGCCGCGTTTGGCCTGCAGTACGGGCACGGCATCGGGCTCGCGATCTGGGAAAAGCCCGTTATCAGCCGTCTGGTCTCGCTCGAACACTCTTACGAAATCCAGCCCGGCATGGTATTCGCGCTCGAGACCTTCTGGCCATCAAAGGATGGCTGGAGTGCCGCCCGCATCGAGGAGGAAATCGTGGTGACCGAGACGGGCCACGAAATCATCACGCGCTTCCCCGCCGAGAAATTGCTGGTGGCGGGGGCGCACTACTTCACCGTGGGGGGGCCGCTGCCCACAACGCGTGAGCAGGAACCTGTTCCCAATGCGGACGTGGTCGAAATGCTCGAAGCCAGCGCGCGCCGCGAAACTCTCGTCTCCGGAGACTGACCGGCGCTCGGACCGCTACGACGCGGCTTTAATGCTCTTCAGGTGGATCGTGCCGCCCGAAGAATCCAGATTGCCGTTGACCGTCACCTTCTGCCCGGCGAAGGCAGCGGGCTTTTTCTGATTATCGAGGGCACAAACCATCTTCATGGCCGGTTCGTAAAGCACATATTTCGAGCCGGCCTTTACACATACCTGCGTACAGGCCCTGAATGTCTGGTTCCTGGATTGTGCGAAACCACCGCCCGCTGAGAACAGGAAGGCCGTAAGAATCAGGACGCTTCTTTGCATGAGTCACTCTCCCTGACCGGTTGCACATTCGGATCGGACACGTGCGTGCGCGGCTTGACGAGCAGTCCCGGGACCACCCCGCCCCGGTTCGGCTGATCGTGCCACGGAAATATAATTGCTTATATGCGTTTGAGAATCGGGAGGTTCGAAAGAATGCGCTTCTTCATCGCGTTTGCGTTATTGTGTGGGGCGTTGGTCGCTCAGCCGCAAAACCCATGGAACTATCGCGGCCGACCCAATTGGGATCGTTCATGGAACAATCGCCCGTTCCCGCGTGAGGGTGCGTGCTTCTTCAAAGACGCAGGGTTCCGCGGCGATCGTTTTTGCGTCACGAGGGGCGACAGGCTGGAAAGTCTGCCGGGGAATTTCGGCGACAACATTTCCTCCATGCAGGTGTTCGGCAGATCGCGCGTAACTGTCTTCAACGACCGTAACTTCCGTGGCGGCCGCGAGGAGTTTCGCGCGAGCATCCAGGATCTGCGCCAGGCGAGATTCCGCGACGGCCATACCTGGAACAATCGCATCTCTTCGATCATCGTG
>CAZXCO010000096.1:0-3120 GCA_964639095.1 uncultured Solibacteraceae bacterium | reverse complement strand
TGGAACAGGAAAACCGGAAACTGCTGGACGAGATCCACGAGCTCCGAAGTGAACTCGCGGCTCATGCGGGCGGGCCGACTGCGGCAGCCTCCCCGGCCCCGGCGTCTTCCCCGTCTTCCGCAACGGCCCCCTCCACGGCCTCCGCGACGGAGCCGCCTCCCACTTCCGCTCCGGGACTGAAGGAACGGATGAATGTCCAGGAAAATCGCACCGCGGAGCTGGCGCAGTCGAAAGTCGAAGCTTCGCAGCGATTCCCGGTCTCCCTGACCGGGATGCTGCTCTTCAACGCCTTCGACAATGGCAAGTACAGCAGCACAAATGAGTACCCTGCCTCGGCGGCGTCGGCCGGCGGACCGGCGACCGCGGGCGCTACCCTGCGCCAGACTTTCCTGGGACTCCGCTTCAACGGGCCCGATCTGCCGGGCGGCGGCAAAGCGAGCGGCTCCCTCTATATGGACTTCTTCGCCGGGGGGTCGTCTTCATTGAACAACCTGTTCCGCCTCCGCATCGCCCGCCTGGATCTTGCCTGGAAAAATACCACTGTTTCTGTGGGCCAGGACAAGCCTCTGATCTCCCCGCGGGAGCCTTCGTCTCTGGCGCAGGTCGGCATTTCGCCGCTGACGGGCGCCGGCAATCTCTGGCTCTGGTCACCGCAGGTCCGCGTGGAGCAGCGCTTTTCTCTGGGCGAGAACACAGGCTTCAAGGCGCAGGGAGCCGTCTACCAGACGTCGGAATCCTACCCCGGCACTCTGCCGGCTTTCTACGCCGGGACGCTCGAAAGAGCAAGGCCCGGATATGAAGGACGTTTCGAGTTCTTCACCGGCACGGACAGGAGGCGGATCGAAATCGCGCCAGGTTTTCACCTCAGCACGACGCACGTGGCCGGAGATTCCGTGCCTTCGAGGATCGCGTCGCTCGACTGGCTGGTCCGGCCTTTTCCGCTGGTCGAGTTTACGGGTGAATTTTTTCATGGCAGGAATGTGGCGGGGCTGGGAGCGCGGCAGGGATTCGATATTCTTCCGACGGACAGCGTGATCCCGGTCCACAGCCAGGGCGAATGGGGTCAGATCGCCTTGTTCCCGGCGGCGCGTCTGTCGCTCCATATTTACGCCGGCGAGCAGAGCGACCGGCCCGGGGATCTCGCGCCGGGCAGCGTGGACCGGAATTTCGTCTATGCGGGCAATTTCATCTATAAGCTTGCGCCCAACGTCCTCGCCGCCTTTGAGGCGTCCCAGGCGCGGACGCAGTATCTGGGATCGGTGCTCCGGCTGAACAACCACTATGACCTGGCGCTTGCTTATCTGTTTTGAATCTGCAGGACACCGCCCGAACCTGGTCAGGCGAATTTCTCTGGCGGCCCTTCTGATTGCCCCGGCCCTGCATGCGGCTGTCATCTCCGGATCGGTGATGCTGCGCGATTCGCGGCTCGAATCCGTCAACAAAAAGAAGGATTTTTCCGGCGTGGTAATCTCGGCCGAAAGAGTCAATGCCCCTCCCCCGGCGCCTCCCGCCCGCCATGCCGTGATGCTGCAGAAGAAAAAGACGTTCACCCCTCATGTCCTGGCCATCGTGACCGGCGCGACGGTCGATTTTCCGAACGCCGATCCGATCTTTCACAATGCTTTCTCCAGCTATAACGGCCAGATCTTCGACGTGGGCCTCTATCCGCCGGGGAAATCCCGCTCGGTTCGCTTTTCGAGGCCGGGGGTGGTTCGCGTCTTCTGCAACATTCACCCTACGATGAGCGCGATCATTCTGGTCCTGAATACGAAATACTTCGCGACCACGGGCCCGGACGGCTCCTTCAATCTCGACGTGCCTCCGGGGGAATATGACGTGAACGTTTTCCACGAGCGGGCGACGGAGCAGACTCTCGCGCTGCTCTCCCGGCGCGTTGTGGTCACCGAAGCCGGACTTCATATTGCTCCGATCGACGTGTCGGAGGCGGGCTTCCTGCTGGCGCCGCACAAGAACAAATACGGCAGAGACTATATCCCGCCGCCCGACGATCAGGTCTTCTACCCGGGCTCAAGGAATTGACGTGCAGCCGACTCGCAAAGATAGCGGCCCGTCTCTGGTCTGGAAGATTCTGCTCTCCACCGCGGTCGCCATCACGGTGCTTCTGGGCGTGGCGGGCTGGTTCGTGCAGAATCAGACGCGCTCAGCGCTTTCCGAAAGTCTCGAGAGCGAGCTCCAGGGCAGCTTTCACGCCTACGAGTCGCTCTGGCACGCACGCACCGATATGCTGCGCTCCGTCAGCCTGGTCCTCAGCACGATGTCAGATGTGCGGGCGGCCTTCCAGACCTACGATCGGGCGACCATCCGCGATACGGCGGCGGAAATCTGGTCGAAGATTTCGGAGTCGAGCGCGCTCTTTCTGGTGACTGACCCGCGCGGTGAGGTGATCGCTTCGCTCGGCGGCGGAGACGTTCTGGGCTCTCATCTCGATGTGGTGCGGGAAGCTGCGGGCCGCTTTCCGCAGCAGACCTCCGGTTTCGCAGTTGTGGGCGACCGGCTGTATGAGCTGGTGGTGACTCCGGTGTACGTTCAGACGGAAGGCGGCCAGGGTCTTCTGAACGTGCTCGTAGCAGGCTTTCCGGTCGACGCGGATCTGGCCATGGAATTGAAGCAGCAGACGGGCGGCAGCGACTTCGTCTTCCTCGCCGGGGGAAAACCGCTGGCTTCGACCGTGTCGCCCGCGGAGAGCCGCGAGATCGCCCTGCAATACCGGCGCGAAAAGGACCTCCAGCATATCCGGATCGCCGACGGGGAGTTCGCGGTGCTGGGGACGCCTCTGCTGAACATTGCAGGCATGCCCTCCGGAGACCTGCTGATCGTGCATACGTTTGACGCCATCAGCCGGAACGTCGACGCCCTGCAACGGCAATTGTTTCTGATCTGGGCCGGCGCCGTGCTCGCGGGGCTCGCGGTGAGCGCGCTGCTGGCGCACCGCATCCTGAAGCCCATCAAGCAGCTCGACGACGCGGCTTCGCTCATCGCGAAACAGGAGTATGGCACGAGAGTACCGGTCGGAAGCAACGATGAACTGGGACGGCTCGCCCACACATTCAACGCCATGTGCCAGTCGATCCAGGATGCGCGCGGCGAGCTGATCCGCCA
>CAZXCO010000095.1:0-2436 GCA_964639095.1 uncultured Solibacteraceae bacterium | reverse complement strand
TCATCTGCACGTTCTGTTTCTGGCGGACCGGCCCGATGAAGGCGCGGCCTCTGCTCTGGATCCGAAGCGATCGGCGCCGGACGCCTTCGCCGTTCGCGGCCAGGAAATTTATCTGCTGTTGCCGAACGGCGTCGCGCGCACGAAGCTGACCAACGCCTGGTTCGACGCGAAGCTGAAGACGACGAGCACGGGGCGGAACTGGGCGACTGTGAGCCGGCTTCTGGAAATGATGGAAGAGACCCGGACTACTGTTTGAGCGCCAGCCGCAGCGCTGTGCGGTCGGCATCCGAGATTCCCGAGTGCAAGTGGATGTCTGTGCGCGTCTTCAGAAGCGCCCGGTAGCGCCCGAAGTAGGCCGTGATGTCTCCGCCGTACTGGAAACTGTACATGATGTCGGCGAAACTCCGCGTGTGAACCAGCCCGAGCGCGTGGCCGCTCTCGTGCAAACAGGTCAGGTAAACGATGGCGTCCCGCAGCAGAGCGTCGGCGCCAGGCGGGACCACGCTCGGAAGCACGTAAACATCTGCGCCGCGTTTTCCATCCACCAGAGTCGGCTCGGTCTCGCCATAGAGACTCGACGTTCCGTTGGCCCAGTGCAGACGGATCTGCGAATGTTCCTCTCCGGGCCCCTTCTCGAACACGAGGGCGCCGCCGGATTCGCGCTGCCAGGCTTCGAGAGCCCAGCGGGCCAGTTCCTTGTCACCGGCCTGGCAGCCGTGAATGGGTGTGCCCTGCGCGCAGTCCGCAATCCAGTAGGTGTATTCCTCGGCGGCGGGAAGAAGCGTCGCGAAGACGGCCAGCAGCAACAGGCTTTTCATGGTCAGAAGCTCAGGCCCGTGCGGAACACGTTGATGGCGTAGAAGTAGAGCTCCGCATCGAGGGCGCGCTTTATATTCTCCGCCTTGCGGAACCCGTGCTGCTCGCCCGAGAAGAGCAGATAGCCGACCGGCGTTCCTTTGGCCCGGAGCGCCTCGACCATCAGCTCCGTCTGATTCGGCGGAACGACCAGGTCTTCGTCGCCCTGGAAAAAGATCACCGGCGCCGACAGACGCTCGACGAAAGCGATCGGCGAGCGCTCGCGATAGAGATCGGCCTTTTCGGGATACGGGCCGATGAGCGTATCGAGATAGCGCGATTCGAACTTGTGCGTGTCTTCGGCCAGGACCGAGAGATCACTGACGCCGTAATGGCTGGCGCCACCCTTGAAATAGTCGTGGAAGGTCAGGGCTGCGAGCACGGTATATCCTCCGGCGCTGCCACCTGTGATTACGGTGCGGTTGCCGTCCACCAGACCCTTTTCGGCGAGATAGCGCGCGCCGTTCACGCAGTCTTCCACGTCCACGATGCCCCAGTTCCCGTTCAGACGGTCGCGATAAGCGCGCCCGAAACCCGTGCTTCCGCGGTAGTTGACGTCGAGGACGGCGATTCCCCGGCTGGTCCAGAATTGAATGCCCGGATTGAGCGTGCTGGATGCGGAAGCCGTTGGGCCGCCGTGGCATTTGACGACCAGCGGGGGGACGTCGCCCTCAGGGGCTTCGTAATCGGGATTGAAGGCGGGGTAGAAGAGCCCGAAGGCCGTTTCGTTGTCCCCGGTGGGAAATTCGACCGGCTCGGCTCTGGAAAAATGCTTTTCCAGTTCGGGGTCGTCAGCCATGTCCGTGGACTTTTTCAAAACTTCCGTGTCGCCCGAGTCGACGTGCAAGGCCGCGATGCAGGCGGGCGCGACGGACGACCCGGCGCGAAATACGACACGGTCCTTGCCGCCGCGGAGCCACGAAAAATCCGTCCAGGGGAGATTCAGTGGCTTGAATTCGCCCGAGGCGATGTCGATGGTCGCGAGCCGGCCCAGCCCTTTCGAGACGTACGAGCACACGATGCGATCATCTCCGGCGAAAGCATAGGCCGACATTCCGAAGACCCACTGAGGCTGGCCGAATTCGGCTTCCATCGGGACGAGACACTCGACGGGACTGCGGGACTTCTTTCGGTAAAGGTTCCACCAGCCCGAGCGATCGGAGATGAAGTAAAGAGCGGAGCCGTCGGGAGCCCATTCGGGTTGGAAAATGGATTCGCCCTCGCCACCCGCGATCAGGAGTGGCTGGGCGTCCGGCTTGTTCAGCGGGAGAACGTAGAGGCCGGTGCCCATCCACGGCATATTCGGATGATCCCAGGCAAGAAATGCGAGCCAGTGGCCATCGGGCGAAAGACGCGGCGAGGAGTAAAAGTCGTGACCCGAAGCGATGATCGAGCCGCTCTCGACCGATCCATCCACGATCTCAACGCTGACGAGCGAGTTCACCGGAGCGGCTTCGTCCGTATGATCTTCCCGGACCCCGATCCAGGCGCGGTGGTAAAGGTTGATGACTCCGTCCGCGTACCGGAAGGGCGTATCGTCGGGCGTGAGCGGTAGCGGCTGATGACCGTACCGGTCCATAC
>CAZXCO010000094.1:0-2973 GCA_964639095.1 uncultured Solibacteraceae bacterium | reverse complement strand
TCGCGGGCGAAGCCGATCAGGCGGCGCCGCTGTTGAAGATCATCGATTCCTCCCCGCTGTTCGAGAACTCCGAATTCGCCGTCTCGGTGGCGCACAATGGACCGACGGAAGTGTTCCGTATCAAAACACATCGGCGCGGGCGGGGCGGGAGGACCACGCCGTGAGCGCCGCGATCTCCGAAAGGGACCGCCGTGCGCTGGTACTCCTGGTCGTCTCCCTTGTTGTAGCTGCCGTGCTGCACTTCGTTTTTCCGAACGATTCCGCAACCACGAGCGCGGCGGCCCCCGCGGCGAATCGGGACAGTCTCGCCATGGCTCAACAACGGCTGACGCGCCTGCGGCAGACCGCGGCGACGGTGCCGGCGCGGCAAGCCGTTCTGAAGCAGGCGTCATCCGATCTGGCGGCGCGCGAACGGGGAATGATCCACGCGGATACGGCGCCTCAGGCGCAGGCCGTCCTGCTCGAAATCGCGCGCCGCGTCGGCAAGATGGAACAGCTCGATGTGCGCGGAGGCGATTTCGGCGCGCCCAAAGCGTTTGGTGATTACGGCCTGGTCTACGCCACGGTCACATTCGAATGCCACGTGGAGCAACTGGTCAATTTCCTGGCGGATCTTTCGCAGCAGCCGGAACTCGTGGCGCCTTCTGAAGAGCGCATCACGGCGGGGAATGCGAAGGAGAAAGTGATGGGCGTCCGCATGGTGCTGGCCGGCGTGGTGCGGAAGAAACTCGTGCCGGAAAAGAAGGGGCTGGCAGCGTTTTGAGACCGAAGATGATCGCGCTGACGGCGCTCCTGATGCTGGCTCTCGCGGCGATCGGCTGGCAGGGACGGATGCGGTGGAATGAAGCGCAGGCGAAGCGCCGGGCCACACTCGACGTGAAAGTGAAGCCGGTTGCTCCGCCGCCGTTTGCGCCTGCGCCGAAACCGGATGCGGCTCCCGCCGCCAAATATGCCGACGTCGCCACGAAGGATCTTTTTTCGAAGGACAGGAATCCGAACATCGTGATCGATCCGCCGAAGGCCCCGGGAAAAAAGATGCCGCCCTTTCCCGTCGTTTACGGAGTGCTGGGACTGCCGAGCGGCGTCAAAGCCCTGATGTCCGAAAAGCCGGGCGATGGCAGCCGGGTCGTACGTGCGGGAGATTCGATCGGCGAGTTCAAGATCGACTCGCTCGATTCTCAAAACGTCGTATTCGACTGGGACGGCAAACAGATTTCGAAGAAGATCGAAGACCTGATCGACCGTTCGGCGACGGCGACTGCACGGGCGACTCCGGCTCCGGCCGCGCCGGCGGCCGCGCCCGCAGCGGCGGCGCGACCGGCAGCCAATAACAATCGCCAGGTGGCTGCGAGTCCGGGGGCGGAGACAGGCCCGGGAACACGCGCCTGCGTGCCGGGCGATTCGTCGCCCGCTGGAACGGTGGCCGACGGGTACAGGAAAAACCTGACGGCGACGCCGTTCGGCTCGATGTGCAACTGGGTGCGAGTTCAGTAAACGGAGAAATCGATATGAGAAATACAGCGACTGCCATCCTGCTGTGCGCCGCGGCAATCTGCGCGCCGGCAGCCACGAAGAAGAAGACCCAGTCCGCTTCATCCGCCCCGCAGGCGGTAACGATTCCGAAGGACGCTGTCCCCAATCCCGACGGCGTCAGTTACAGCTATACCGACAAGCAGGGCAAGAGGTGGACCTATACCAAAACCCCCTTCGGCATCATGAAAGCCCCGGCCGCCGATCCTCCACCCGCAGCCGTTCCGCCTTCGACGCCGGATTCGCTCGCAGGAGCCAAAGCGATCGACAAAGGAGACACCGTGCGGTTTGAGCGGAAGGGGCCATTTGGAACCATGAGCTGGGAAAAGAAGAAGGCAGATCTCACGGACGACGAAAGGCGCTTACTCGACGGGCAAAATGCAAAAACTGAGTGAAGTGAATGACGACCCCGGAAACGGGATACTCCGGCTTCTGCGCTGGTCCTGCCTCGCGCTGGTGATCCTTGCCGCCGCGCCCCTGCGTGCGCAGCAGCCTCCGGCACAGCCGGCTCCAACGGTTCCGGGAGGACTCAATCTCAACAACGCGTCGCTGCTCGAGGTCATCAATCTGCTTGCGCAGGACCTCCACATCAACTACATTCTGGATCCCTCCATCAAGCCGGGCACAGTCACAATCAATACCTACGGGACGGTGCGGGATGTCGATCTCCGGCCGCTGCTCGAGACCATTCTGCGAATGAACGGGCTGGCGATGGTTCAGGTCGGAAACGTCTACCGGATTGTTCCGGCGGCCAAAATCGCCCAGCAGCCGATCAGCCCGATCAGCGAAACCGATCCATCGAAGATTCCGGATGACGAGCGGCTGGTCCTCAACCTGGTGTTCCTGCGCTATGCCACCTCGGCGGAGATGCAGAAGATCCTCATGCCGTTCATGGGCGAAGGCGCGCAACTGACCGATTACGACCCGGCGAATCTGCTGATCATTCTGGACAACAGCCGGAATATGCGGCGCACCCTCGAGCTCATCTCCATGTTCGACAGCGATACGTTCGCGGGGCAGCGCGTTCGGCCTTTCGACGTGCGAAACGGCCGGCCCGACGACATCGCCAAAGAACTGGAGGATATTTTCAAGGCCTACTCTCTGTCCGGCGACAAGGGGGGCTCGCCGGTTCGCTTCCTGCCGCTCAACCGGCTCAACATGATTCTTGCCGTCGCGCCGAATCCGGGCGTTTTCACGGAAGTCGAGAAGTGGATCAAGAAGCTCGATATTCCGGCAAAGGTGACGGCGGGGTCGATCGACAACTACGTCTACAAATTGAAATACGGAAGGGCCGAAATCCTCGGCGGCGTCATCAATCAACTCTACGGAGGCTGCGGGTTCAACAGCGGCGGCTTGTACTGTGGGCTGCCCGGGAACTCCAGCTACCCGGCAAACAGCAATGTGGGAGCGGGTTATGGAGGCGGCCCCGTGGCCCCCGGCGGC
>CAZXCO010000093.1:0-5983 GCA_964639095.1 uncultured Solibacteraceae bacterium | reverse complement strand
GTGGATGAAGCCTCCGGAGTGTGAGGAAGGCTGCCAGAAAGCGCGCCAACTCGCCTTCAGCCAATCGATTTCGCGGCTTCAGTACGCCTGGAGAACCGCGGTTCAGATGCTGCTCAAAGTGATGGTCGATGCGAAACTCGCCGCCATCCGTCAGGAGGCGAGCCTCCGATAGCGTTCTCGACTATGCAAAGGACATTCAGAGCAGACTGCCTCGGCCGGGCGGACCTGTGCGAGCGGTTTTGTTCGCTCCTTCACGGACCGCCTGACACCCTTTACGAAATGTGCTTTCACGCCAGGATGTCCCGGTGTATAAAAAATCTGGCCGGCTCGGCACCGCCCATCGAAATCGTTTCGCGAGGGACTAGCAGTGGAAGATACCGCACCGAAGGACCTGGTCGCGTTTTTGGACTATTGGCTCGTCAAAAAGGCACCGTTTCAGCTCCCGGATGGGGCCCGGGAGTTCATCGTCAGGTACGGACCCTGGATCGCAATCGTGCTGCTGCTGATTTCCCTCCCCGTGATTCTCGTAGCTCTGGGGCTCAGCGCCGTGCTGCTGCCGTTTGCACCGTACTATGCGCCTGGATTCGGTCTTGCCGTCGCCGTGCTGCTGGTGGAACTCGTGCTGGACGTGGCGGCGCTTCCGGGGTTGTTCACGCGAAAAATGTCGGGGTGGCGGCTCATCTTTTACGCTCGCATCGTGGCCATCGTCTATGCGCTGCTGCGCGGCGCAGTCGTTGGTGCCGTCGTCGGGGGCATCGTCGGCCTGTATATCCTGTTCCAGGTTCGCGGGCTGTACCACGAAGAATCGGCCAGGATAGCGTCCGGGGGCGCGGCTTAGTTCAGCTCTTCTGAGCGATTCAATTCCAGTGGATCAGGAATGTGAAGGGCTGAAAGGCCATCCCGCTGTCGTGGGCACGGCAAAGCTGGTTGACGCCGTCGTGAATTTATCACTTAAGTCTGCAGGCCTTCCACGCGCCCCTGGAGATACCCGGCCGCTACTGATCCGTTTCCCGAAGGAGCAGGAACCTGGACGACCGTCGAGCCTGTTGATCCCTGAGTGGCGAGTTTGGCGAATCCGTGGGCCGTTGGGCGGAATCTACCAGAAGCGCTATGGCGCGTGCGGTGAGATTCAATAACTACGGCGGGCTCGAAGTTCTGCAGGTGGTGGAAGTCGACCGCCCAAAGCCAGGACCTGGGAAGGTCCTGGTGCGGGTGAAAGCTGCAGGCATTAATCCGGGCGAGGCCGCGATCCGGAAAGGATTGTTTGCCGAGCGCTGGCCGGCCACGTTCCCTTCGGGTCAGGGCAGCGATTTGGCCGGCGTCGTGGAGGAGGTCGGAGCGGGCGTGGCAAATATCGCGGTGGGCGATGAGGTGATTGGATTCACTCACGACCGAGCGAGCCAGGCCGAGTTTGTGCTGGTCGAATCCGGGAATCTGGCGCCTCGCCCTCAAAACGTATCGTGGGAGCAGGCGGGCGCCCTGTTCGTGGCCGGTACCACGGCTTACGCCGCGGTGCGGAGCGTTGGTCTGAGCACGGGTGACACGGTGGTTGTTTCCGGCGCCGCGGGTGGCGTCGGATCGATCGCGGTTCAGTTGGCCAGAAATGCCGGGGCCAGGGTGATTGGCCTGGCCAGCGACGCGAATCACCAGTGGCTTGCCGATCACGGCGTAATTCCCGTTACCTATGGTGATGGCGTGGAGGATCGGATCCGCGCTGCGTCGGGCGGGAAAGTGGATGCCTTCATTGACACCTTCGGTGGAGGGTACGTCGAACTGGCAATTCGGTTGGGCGTCGCTCCAAATCGAATCGACACAATCATCGACTTTGCCGCCGCGGCGAAATACGGCGTGAAGACGGAAGGCAATTATGAAGCCGCGAACGCGGACGTGCTCGGACAACTTGCCAGGCTGATAGCGTCCCGCCGGCTCGAGATCCCGATCGCGAAGGTCTATCCTCTGGCGCAGGTACGCGAAGCCTATCGAGAGCTCGAACAGCGTCATACGCGCGGCAAGATCGTTCTGGAACCGTGACAAGTAAAAGGCGCGTATCGTCGGTAATCCGAAGGTGGCCGGCGCACCGAATCCCGCCAACTCGAACCAGCTTTTCCCGTCATTCCGGCTCGAACGCGAGAAGCACATTGCCTGGTGTGCCACGCAGGGTTCCCGGATATCCAGACGTGGCGAAGAGCATGCCACCGGCGATCACCGGACCGGCGGAACCGAACGATCCGCCCTTTGCCGGGACGCCGTTCACCGTGGGGAAATCCCGCACAGCATTAAAGGACCAGACCACCTTCCCATCGGCGCCTACGGCGCGCAGAATTCCGTCCCATCCGCCGGTAAAGACCACTCCGGGGATCGCACTGGCGGGACCTGCCTGCCCGCGACGATCAGCCCCGATAACGGCGTTCCATTCCACTTTTCCTGTCTTGATATCCAGCGCCTTCAGTCCACCGCCGGGCTGCTGCAGCGGATAGTAGACGCGGGTTCCATCTGCTGCGCCACCCCAGACGACCAGCCCGGACGCCGACGGCGCCTGATTTTCCCACAGCTGGGTCCGCCACAGGAGCTTGCCTTCGTTGGCCGGATCGAGCGCGATTGCCACACCACCCTTTCCTGCGGCCAGCAGGATATCCTTGCCGTTGACGGTCTGCAGAATGGCGGACGAACCGCCGAAGTCGTAGTCTGGTCCCAGCTTCTCTGCGCAGTTCGAGTCAGCAGGGTTTGTCGGCTGGCAGCGGGCCATAAATGCGTCGCCCTGGAACTCCTGGTGATGCCACATCATCTTGCCATCCTTCATTCGAAGGGCAAGGATGGAATCGCTTGTGGCTGCGGCAATCCGCCCGAAGCTATTACCCGTACCGACATAGATCAGTCCGCGCCTGGCATCGATTGTGGGCGTGTTCCATATGGAAGCGCCGGCGGGTCCCCACCGTTGCTTGCCTTTCGCGTTTTCCCCGAGCTCGCGTAGTGGCTCCTGAACGCTCTGCGTCACCCACAGCACCTTGCCTGTATTGGCGTCCATGGCGGCCACGGCGCCGCGCGATTTGCAGCACTCATAGTTGGGGTCTGCTCCGACCAGCGTCTCCGTACCGGACATCGGCACATAAAGCCGTCCGTTATGATAAGCCGCTGTGGCGCTGAGGTTATTGAGACCGGTCCTGATTTGTGTCTTCCAAAGCAGCTTGCCATCGTGCGCATCGAGCGCATAAGCGGTGGTCGAGCGAGTGACAAAGATAATCGCATAGCGGGTCCCTGGGTGCCCGGAGACCGGTGCGGCGATCGGAGCGAACCGGCCAAACATATCGGCCTGGTAAGCCCAATAGAGACAGCCGCTCTTTGCGTCCAGCGAATATACGACACCGTTGTCATTTCCCACGAAGACTCTGCCGAATGCCACGGCGGGCTGTGAATACATGCTCTTGCCGCCGGGAAATCCAAAACTCCACTTGAGTTTGAGTTTCGGGATGTCTGCCGCTGTAAGGCCGGCATTGGCGTTGGCTTGAAAGCGGGCGTTATTGGCGCCGCCCCAGCCCGACCAGACTGACGAGGTCCCAGGATTTGCAAGTGGCGCGTTTGTCTGGCAAACGTTCGGCTGTTCCTTAAGGACACCTTCCGTAACGCCAGCGGGCGGTTGCGCAAGCTGCGCCCACGCTGAGCCCGCGAGAAAGGCAAGAACAGTGGCGAGCAGGATCGAGTATCTCATTGTTGCTTGTCTCTGGAGTGTATTCTATTGCACCCATGGATCGGTGATTTCCAAATTCGTCGCCGAAACCTTCCGGGCAAGGCGCCGCGCAGGGCTGGCGCCCACCGCGCTTCACCGGGGTGATGGCTTGCCCGTTTTGTGTTAAAACCAGAGAACTCGCGATGCACAAGACGCCGCTATCCCGACAGCCCCGATTGACCGGACGAGGCGCGCTGCCGGCCGTGTTGTTTGCGTTGGCCGCTCTCGTGCCCGGAATCGTCCAGGCACAGTCCGCGCAGATTACCAAATCACTCTCGCACGCGATCCACGCGGTGAACGACCTCGATACGACTCTCGCTTTCTATCGCGATGTGTTCGCGCTCAAGGGCAATCCTCAGGACTTCCCGAATCCCGCCGTGCCGTTGTTGACGAATGCGCCCGGCGTGAAGCTGCGTCTCGCGATGCTTCCCTTGCCGGGCAATATGCGTTTTGAGCTGACTCATTTCACGGGCCTCGAACGCAAGCCCGCACAGGCGAGGTATACCGATCCCGGCGCCGCGGGCCTTGTCTTCTACGTTCGTGATATTGACGCTCTGGTCGCCAATGCAAAAAAGGCTGGCGCACCCATCATCACCGAAGGCGGCGAGCCCGTTGAGATTTCGGATGGGAAGGGGAAGGCCCGATCGATCATCATGCGTGATCCGGATGGCTACTTCATTCAGCTCGTGCAGGAGGCTCCCCCGGCAGGTGCACCTGAAGGCAACATTCATCGAGTCTCACTGGCTTTCACGATGGAGAGTGCGGAAACGACCTCCGGATTTTACACGGGATTGCTCGGAATCGACCTGTCGGGGCCGACAGCCTTTTCGAAGGACCCCGCTATGTTGAGGCTCTACGGCGCTCCCGCCGGCGCGGAGTTCCGAAAGCTGACCGGCGTCATACCGGGACCTCCCGCGGGTGTGGAGTTCACTGAGTTCAGGGGAGTTCCGCGCACGAAGTTCCACTTGCGTGTGCGCGATCCGGGTGCTCCCGCCATGGCCATTCAGGTCAACGAAGAGAGGCCGACGATCGCGCGAATGAAGGCGGCCGGCGTAAACATCATCTCCGCGAAAGGCGATATCGTGGATTTTGGCGGCGGAACCTTCACCATCTTTGTGGAGGACCCGAACGGAATGAATCTGGAGATATTCGAGCGGAATCCGCCGGCCGGTCGTGGTGCAACAAGGAAGTAACCGCAGCCGCTGATGCGCTCGGCGGGGCGGCGAGGATTGACGACGATCTGCAGCGTTGTTCGACGTCTGCTCCGCCTCGAGTCAATCGCCGCCGTGAAAGCGGTCGAAATAATCGGGAGCCGCATGGGCTCGTTTTGGTCGGTGCAGACCGACGATCGTTATGCCAATCGTGTTCGTCTTCATCTTCGCTGGCATTGCCGCGGCCCAGACTCTCTCGCCGCTCGAACGCGGAATCCTGAATGAAGTCAACGAACTTCGCAGGAATCCTCCAGCCTGGGCCAATATATTAAAAGCTGAGCGGCCCTGGTCTCCTGGTCGCGCACCGGCGATTCCCGATCAAGACGCTCCGGCTACCTGCACAGCCGTTCGGACTCTCGAAGAAGCGATTGCCGCCCTGGAGGCGATTCCGGGCCCTCTTTCCCGCGTGGAATTTTCGCCCTCTTTGTCACACGCTGCTGCGGATCACGTACGCGATACAGGCAGCCGGGGTCTTACCGGCCACAGAGGCGCTGACGGCAGCAGTCTCAGGCAGAGAATTGAACGCTACGGCGGCTGGTCGGGGCACATCGCGGAGAACATAGTCTATGGCCCCTCGGGTCCGCGCGATGCCGTATTCGAACAACTCCTGGATTTCGGGATCGCAGACCGCGGTCATCGCTGGACATTGTTAAACCCGGTCTGGCGTTACGTCGGTATTTCCTGCGGACCGCATATGCTCTATCGAGTCATGTGCGTGCTCGACTTTGCTTCGGACTATCGCGACCGCGCCGATTTGCAGCCGATCCGCACCAGGCGGGAACGCAGACCGGGTGAACGTTCCCACACTACGCCGAAATAGCTTCCGATATTGCGTCTGAACGCCACTGAATGCCCGCGACTTCCAGAGGCGTACGCGGCCTCGAAAGCCCGGCGGATTCTATCTGCCTGACGCGCCCCGGCAGGGGAAATTCAAAACGCCCCGCAAAAGCAAAATTCACCGTTCATGCCATACCGCAGCGCAAACTGGAAAACGATCAACTGCTGTTGACGACCATTCGCAGCCACGATCAGTTCAACACGACGATTT
>CAZXCO010000092.1:0-6599 GCA_964639095.1 uncultured Solibacteraceae bacterium | reverse complement strand
GCACCGAAACAAACCCTCTGCGTGTGCTCGACTGCAAGGTGCCGGAAGATCAGCCGATTATCGACCAGCTCCCGTCGATTCTCGATAATCTCTGCGAGATCTGCGGCCCGCACTTCGCTGCCGTGCAGACGTATCTGCAGGACCGGGGCATCGCCTATGAGGTCAAACCCCGGCTGGTCCGTGGTCTTGATTACTACATGCGGACCACGTTCGAAGTGGTCCACGGCAACCTCGGCTCGCAGAATTCCGTTCTCGGCGGCGGCCGCTACGACGGTCTTGCGGAATCGCTCGGCTCGCCGGTGCGCGCCCCCGGCATCGGATTCTCCATCGGTGAAGACCGTCTGGTAATGACCGTTGCCCAGACGGCGGGCCATCCGCTCGATATCTTCATGGCGCCTCTCGGAGACGCGGCGCTGCGCCACGCCGGCAACCTGGCGCGCGACCTTCGCCGCACGGGCGCCTCGGTCGAGGTCGCGGCGGGCGTGAAGCTCAAGCGCGCGATGGAGCTTGCCAACAAACTGGGCGCGCGCTATGCGGTGATTCTCGGGGACGACGAGATCGCGGCAGGCGAGTATTCGCTCAAGGACATGCAGTCCGGCGAGCAGCAGCGCGTTTCGCGCGAAGAACTTTTTCAAAAAGCAGGGAACAAGAAAACGATTGGAACTGAAGACTCCTGTGCACACCTATAGAACACATACGTGCGGCGAACTCCGTGTGGAACACGTGGGCTCGGTCGTTCGCCTTTCTGGATGGCTGCGCAACCGGCGCGACCACGGCGGGGTTTACTTCATCGATCTCGCCGACCACTACGGCATCACACAGATCGTCGTCGCGCCCGGCAGTGAAATGTATGAGCGCGTGACGCGCCTTCCGAAGGAGACGGTGATCCGCGTCGACGGGAAGGTGGTGAACCGGGAAGAAGGCAAGGTCAATCCCGCGATGGTGACGGGCGAGGTGGAAGTTCAGGCAACGGAAATCGAAATCCTGGGCCCGACCGAACCGCTCCCGTTCAATGTGTTCCCGGAGATTCCCGTGCCGGAAGACCTGCGGCTCAGCTATCGTTTTCTCGATCTGCGCCGCAGCAAGATGCACGCGAACATCGTTCTGCGCTCCCGCGTGATCGCCAGCATCCGGCGCCGCATGGTGGAACTTGGCTTCCTCGAATATCAGACGCCGACCCTGACCGCCTCCAGCCCCGAGGGCGCGCGCGACTTCCTGGTGCCCGCCCGCAGGCATCCTGGAAAATTCTACGCGCTGCCGCAGGCGCCGCAGATGTTCAAGCAGATCATCATGGTCTCAGGCTTCGACCGCTACTTCCAGATCGCGCCCTGCTATCGCGACGAAGACGCGCGCGCCGACCGTTCGCCCGGAGAGTTCTATCAGCTCGACCTCGAAATGAGCTTCGTCACGCAGGAGGATGTCTTTACCGCCGTCGAAAGCCTCCTGACCGGGCTCTTCCAGGAGTTCGCGCCCCATCGCACCATGACGCCCGCGCCTTTCCCGCGCTTCACCTATGACGACGTCATGCGGCGCTTCGGCACGGATAAGCCGGATCTGCGCAATCCGCTCGAGATCTCTGACCTCACGGCGCTCTTCGCGACATCCGGATTCAAAGCCTTTGCCGGAAAGACCGTCCGCGCCATGCGCATTCCCGAAGGCGCAAAGCAGTCCCGCTCGTTTTTCGACAAGCTGGAAGAGCGCGCGAAAGGCGAAGGCGCCGCCGGACTCGCCTGGCTGCTGGTGGAAGAGGGCGGCTCGCTGAAAGGCCCCATCAACAAATTTCTTAGCCCGGATGAAGCCAGGGCAATCCTTTCGCAGACGGGCTCCCGGACCGACGACGCCATCATCTTCCTTTCGGACACGGACACGGCAAAGGTGTGCCGGATCCTTGCCGGCCTGCGCACGCATCTCGGGCAAACGCTGAATCTCATCGAACAGGATGTGTATCGCTTCTGCTGGATCGTCGACTTCCCCATGTATGAATTCGACGCCGAGCACGGGAAGATCGATTTCAGCCACAATCCCTTTTCCATGCCGCAGGGCGGTCTGGAAGCTCTCAATACGCGCGATCCGCTGACGATCAAGGCCTTTCAGTACGACATCGTCTGCAACGGATACGAACTGTCATCCGGCGCGATCCGCAACCATCATCCCGAGATCATGTACCGCGCGTTCGAAATCGCGGGATACGAGAGATCGGAAGTGGACACCCGGTTCCGGGCGCTGATCAATGCATTGAAATACGGTGCGCCGCCACACGGAGGCATTGCGCCGGGCATCGATCGCATCGTCATGCTGCTTGCCGATGAGCCGAATATCCGCGAGGTCATCATGTTCCCGATGAACCAGAACGCCGAGGATCTCATGATGAACGCGCCGAATACGGTGCGCCCCGAACAGTTGCGCGATCTGCACATCCGTATCGTCGAGCCTCCGAAAAAAGGCGCCTGACCGCACTGAGTCCCGCAAATCTCAGTCTGGTTTTGTGCCCGCGGGTTTGACCCTGAGGAACAGCTTGTCCCACTTGTGGTGCTTGCCGGTGGAAGTCGGGCGGCCGCCGGGAAATGTCTGATCGAGCAACCGGGCATCGGAGATCTGGTCAATCTCCATCCAGCGCCAGTTCGGCAGCGGACCACTGCTCGATCCACCAATCTGCCAGGCGAGCAGTTTGATGACGCCATTATGCTGGCCGTAGTCGTGCGGTTCGACGATCCGGTCTCTGTCGCGATAGCGGAGGCGCAGGAGTTTCCTCTGTTCGATGGCGGTTCGCAATATCCGATCGAGGTCCGGCTCGGGCTCCGGCATGAGAGAGGGCCCTTCTAACCGGCTTGCACGTCTCGGACCGCTGCGGGCCGCTGCGCGCGCGGGCAGCAGTCCGGCGCGCAATGCACCACGCCGTTTGCCTCCGCATCCCGCACCAGTTCGATCAGGCCCGCCACAAACCGGGGATGCGTCCCCGCCGTCGCGGCGCGCGTAAACTCGATACCCCGTTCCTGCGCCGCCCGTGCGGCGTTGACGTCCAGGTCGTAGATCACTTCCATGTGGTCGGAGAGAACTCCGATGGGAACGGCCACAAGCCGCTTCGATTGTGCAGCGCGAATTTAGTCTTCGATATCAGGGCCCATCCAGGGCTGCGATGGCGGTCCGCTGCGGCTCAGAAACACCAGTACCGGCTCACCCAGTCCAAGCTCGTGATTGACCTGCTTCGAGGCTTCGCGCAATTGCGATTCGTAAGGGCTTGCCTGCGCCATCGAGACCGGAATACTGTGTGCGGTGTAAATGACATCGGCGCCCGGCAACCCCGCAAGGGCTTCGCGCACCCTCTCGACCATCGTCCCGATGAATCCCGGATGATTCCAGAATGGCGGCAGCTTGTCGATCGCGGGAGCGCCCTCCACGGCCGAACGCGCGGCTTCAATATCCTCTCGATACTGCCGGCAACCGGAGTAAGAACCGAATGCGGATGTCGCGATCGCGAGCGCGCTCCGTACGCCGTCATCGCGCATTCGCCGCACCGTATCCTTCAGCAGCGGATGCCAGTTACGATTGCCCCAGTAGATCGGCAGCGCCACTCCCTGTGCGTCGAGCGCCGCAACCAGGGCGCGGCAGTGGTCGTTGAGCGGACTGCGGCCGTCGAAACGGTAATAATGCTCCGCCACCGCGAGCAGCCGCTCGCGCGGGACCTCCCGTCCCCGCAGCACATTCTCGAGGAACGGGATTACGTCCTCGCGCTTTTCCGGTCCGCCGAAGGATACCAGCAGCAGGGCGTCGTAACGGCCGCTCACTCGGATTCCCCCCGAGGCGGCCGCGTCTGTATGTTCATACCCATCGGGTTCTCAAACCTCAATTCTCTTTCTCCGGCTCCGTACACTTGACGCAAAGCAGTTCACGCCCGAGGAAAGCAGCCCGCCCTTCCTCCATCAGGACCCACGGGCGCATCATCCACGGCGGCTGATGGCGGACGTGCTGCCCGTGCCCGCACTCCAGATCCGCCACCCAGTGGCCCGCCTCATCCCGATGAAAGCCGACGATCCTGCGTTTCACTTCTCACTTCTTCAGCGTTCCCACCAGATCGCAGGCACGCCCCACTCCCAGCGCGGGCAGCAGCTTTTCCAGTTCCCTCGCTACGGTGAGGACCGCAGCCGGGTCCCAGAAAGTCGCCGTACCCACCTCGACCAGCGAAGCGCCGGCAATCAGAAACTCCGCCGCGTCCTCACCGCTGGCAATGCCCCCGATCCCGATCACCGGGATCTTCACAGCATGGGCGGCCTGTTCCACCATTCGCAGGGCGATCGGCTTCACCGCCGGCCCGGAAAGCCCGCCATATCCGGCGCCGATCCTCGGCCGCCTCGAACGGCTGTCGATGGCGAGCGCAATGATCGTATTGATCAGCGAAATCGCGTCCGCGCCGTTCTGCTCCGCAGTTCGAGCAAACGGCTCGATGGCCGCGACGTTCGGCGAGAGTTTGACGATGACTGGCCGGCGCGCGATCGCTTTCACCTGGTGGATCAGCAGCGCCAGCGCGCTTTCGTCCACGCCGAACGCCAATCCGCCGCGCTCCGTGTTCGGACAGGAGACGTTCAGTTCGTATGCCGCAATGCCTTCGGCGTCGTTCAGCGCGCGCACGACTTCCAGGTAGTCTTCTGCAGAGTGCCCGAACACATTGGCAACTATCTGTGTAGAGTAACGTCGTAACCGGGGCAGTTTCTCAGCGATAAACACCCGTACACCAACATTTTGCAGTCCAACGGAATTCATCATTCCGGCGCGGGCTTCCCAGAGGCGCGGGGGCGGATTTCCGCGGATCGGATCTTTCGAGAGGCCTTTGACGACAATTCCCCCGACCGAGTTAAGGTCGACCAGCTTTTCGAATTCGACCCCATAGCCAAATGTCCCGGACGCGGCAAGCACGGGATTTCGGAATCGGATTCCGCAGACGATAGTCTCCATGGGGCTGAGATCTGGGGGCATTTGCCGGTTGTTCATCCTGCCAGAAGCCGACCGGTCGGAAAAATACAGAGAAAAAACATTTCCGTGCGGATTGTAACAAAACAGATTCGGTGATAGACTGATCCAGTTAGTACTCTGGTACTTGACCATCTAGTACTTGGTACGCTAATGAACGAAACTGGCATCTTAGGTGTGAGGACCTGGCGGCTGAAAAAAGGAATCAGCCTCAACGCCATAGCCGCGTCGACCAAGCTCAGTGTCCGCCAACTGGAAGCGATCGAGTCGGGAGACTTCAGCCGATTGCCCGGTGGAATCTACAATACCAGTTACATCCGGCAATACGCCCGCGCCATTGAGTTCGACGAATCCGATCTGCTTGCTTTTTATCAGGATGCCTGCAATCCGGTGAGTCCGGCCCCGCGCCAGGAATCGGCGCCGTCACGAGTCTCCCGTCTCCTATTTCAACACTGAACCCCGCATCGCTGCGCAACCGGGTCTCCCCACCCGCGAGCTAAAATCTGATCGTGTTGAAACCGGCCCTTGCACCTATCCTTCTGCTTCCTGCAACGTTTCTCGCGGCTCAGTCCCCGCTGGTCGAGCGGGTCGGCACGACCGCCTTCATTCAGATCGAAGCGGATAGCTTCCGTACGCTTTCTCCCAGGCAACAGGCCCTCGCCTGGTGGTTGAACCAGAGTTCCATCGCGATCGATCCCATTATTTACGATCAGCTCTCGCGCTTCGGTCTGCGCCAGAAGCGCGTTCTGGAAGCGGTTGCCGGGGCGAAAGACAAAGTCGATCCGGCTGTCTACCAGCGCGTCGCCGATTTCACCAAACTCTTCTGGGCCAACCGAGGCAACCACAACGAACTCACCTCTCAAAAGTTTTTGCCCCAGTTCACCGCTGATGAGTTGAAGCGCGCGCTCATGCAGGCAGGTCACAGAGATCTCGTTCCCGAGGTGGATGCGCTTGCCCAGTCTCTGTTCGATCCGAACTTTGAACCCCTGATTACGGCCAAGAGCCCCGGCGCCGGCAAGGACATCCTGCAGGCGAGCGCGAACAACTTCTATTTCGGCGTCTCGCTGGCGGATCTGAAAAACTTCAACGAGCATTACCGGTTGAACTCCCGTGTGGTAAAGGAAAACGGCCGCCTCGTGGAGCAGGTCTACCGGGCCTGCACTCCGGACGGCCGCATTCCGCCCGGCCTCTATGCGGCGTATCTCAAACGGGCGAATGAGGCGCTGGCAAAGGCCCGCGCCTATGCCGATCCGCCACAGGCGAAAGTCATCTCCGATCTCATCCGCTATTACCAGACCGGCGACTACAAGGACTGGCTGCAGTTCGGAACCGACTGGGTGCAGGACAACGAACCGGTCGATTTCGCCAATGGCTTTATCGAGGTTTATCGGGACGCCCGGGGCGCCAAGGGAACGTCGCAGAGTTTCGTATCCATTCGGGACCGGAAAGTATCGGCCGACATCGCGAAGATCGCCGCCAACGCGCAGTATTTCGAGGACCGTGCCCCGTGGGACGCGCGCTACAAGAAACAGGGCGTGAAGGCGCCGGTCGCCAACGCCGTCGAAACCACCATCGAGACCGGTGATTTCCACGTCACGACAATCGGGGACAATTTGCCGAATGAAGATGAGATC
>CAZXCO010000091.1:0-6418 GCA_964639095.1 uncultured Solibacteraceae bacterium | reverse complement strand
ACCCTGGCCCGGGCCGGTGACGCGGAAAACCCTGCCATTGCCGCCGGTTCCCGCGTAGAGCGTCCCATCGGCCGCCAGCGCCAGCGACCAGATATATTTCGCCTTCGGGTCGAAGTACTCCGACGCTTTGCCGTTTTCGATCCGATAAATTTTGCCGTCGGGCGAACTGGCGGCGTAAACGACGCCGGATTTGCTCACAGCGAGGGCAAAGACTTCCGGCCGGTCGGCTGTCCAGACCAGTTTCGAGGACCCGTCGGGGGCGATGCGGAACACGCGTCCGCGATGGCCCGTGGCCGCGTAGAGCGCACCATCCGGGGCGGGGACGAGGCTCCAGATCACGGGTTGTTCGGACGTGAAAAACGTATCCAGCCTCGGTGCGAGGGAAAGGCGTCCGTCGCGTCCCAGCGAAACCCCGTCGAATTTCCCTTTGACGAAATCGGAAAAGGTCGTCATCTCCCAGACGGCCGAAGTGGAAGCCATTCCGGCGGGGGCGAAACAAAGCAACGCGGCGAGGCAGAGCACTGAGCCGCAGAGAAGCGCCGCCTGCCGCCCGCGGCTCCGCGGGAATCCGATTTTCACTCCTTGACCTCGATCTTGACGGTCCGCGATCCAGTGACGAGCATTTCTCCCGCGTCGATCACGAGTTCCGCGATTTTCGAATTGCGGTCCTGCGAGAGATTCTGGGTGCTGCCGAGAATAAGGGAGAGCGAGGGCGGCGGATCCGGCAGTTCTTCTCCAGCCACTTCGTAGGCGGGCTCCGGCCTCCACACCCGCACATATGCTTTGTCGCCAGGCCGCAGACGATTCACTGTAGAAATCGACTGCTCGGGCGAGAGCGGGGTTTCCGCGATGATCTGCCGGAGTTCGGCCAGACTGGTCTGTGTGCCATCGGCCACGGTGAAGTAAAGAGTTCCCGGCGCGGTTCCGGGCGGAATCGTGTACTTCAGGGAACGGGTCAGCTCGATGCCGTTCTCGCCATCGAGCTGCGTCATCAGTTCGATGGTGTCCCCGGGTTTCGCTTCCTTGCGGGAGAGATAAACCTGTCCGATATTCAGTTGCTTTTTGACGTCGAACGACTCCAGTTGGAGCGATACGCGGCGAACCTTCAGGCGGTCGAACCCGGACTGCATCAGGTACGCCAGAGGTACCGCGGTCGAGGCTGCCGCCTGCATGGCCGAGCCGCCGTCAGCCGCGTAGATGTTTTCGATCCTGACCGGGTCCCGGCGGTTTTCGAACTCGATCGCGCCGTGTACTGCGATGGTGGAAACGCCGGCCGCGCGTTCGGTGGCGTCGAGCGCCGAGAATGTCGCCATCTGAAGCAGAAATGGCGACAAATAGCGGTCGTTCACCATTTTCATGTGGTAGGTCTCGACGTGCTTCGTGTCCTGTGTCACCGAAATGTCGAGCGGGACCATCGCGGCTCGTGTGCCGAGCGATCCCTCGATTGCCGTATTACGGTCCTGCGAGATCACGCCCATCAGTTCCCGCGCGGACGAAATCTTGAACGATGTGTTGACGTTGGCGAGCAGCGCCATGACCTCCGAGCGGGTGAACGGCAGGTCGGTCGGGCCCACAGCCAGGAAACGGTGGCCGAAGGCGTAGACCTTGTTCCCATCGATGGCGGTGATGGTCCCGTCGGCCCCCACGCTCATATCGCCGGTCATCAATTCCACGCTGATCATTGAGCCGGGCTCGAGGCTGGAGGGATTGCCCATCCGGTCTTCGGGGGCGCCGCCGGTCGAAATGCCCTGGCGGGGCTCGAGCCCCAGCCGGCGCATCTGCGGCGCAAACTGCTCAACTGCGCTTGCCGTGAATCCACTCAGAGACAGCGGTGTGGCCACTTCGGTCATGCGTGTATCGCCGACCCCGGCCGGTTCGGGTGTGGGGAGGAGCGATGCGACGTTGCCGTCCGCAGCCAGTTTCCGCGCGCCGGGAGCCTTTTGCGGCGGTGCGCTGTTCACGCGGAGCATTTCTTCGATGGGGCGGATGCCGGCGATCGGATCTTTCGCGTAGGGGAACGCCATAGCCACCGCACCGATCAATTTACCGTCGATATACACCGGGCTGCCGCTCATGCCCTGCATGACGCCCGTATGGTCGAGCGGACCGCCGGAAAGACGGGCGAGAATCAACGACTGCCTGGGACCGGTATTTTCCAGCACACCCAGAATTTCGACCTGGAAATCATCGACCTTGTTGCCGTGGAAAACCGTCTTGCCGATGCCGTGCATGCCTGCCCGGACATCCTTCAACGGCATGATGGAAAGCGCCGCGCGAGAGGACGCTCCGGCCGCCAGGCCGATGATCGCCAGGGCCGCAATACGGGCAAAACGTTCCACAATAACAGTGTAGTCTGATTGCTCGCTGCGCCCGGAGGCCTTTCCCGGCGCGGGCGCCGCCTCGCCAGGGGGCCGGTACTAATACCTTTGCGGGGGTCCGTCAACCACATTTTCAGCTTGATGGTTGATAATAGTACACATGGTCCGTTGCCTATGACCCCGACTTTAATGACGGGGGCTCCCGCCGCAACCAGAAAATCCACGCCTTTTTCCTGGCCAACCATCGCATGGGTTTCCATACTTCTGGCCATTTGCTACGCGCCGGTCCTGAAAGCGCTCGCGGATCAATGGGCGAACGACGCCGATATGGGGCACGGATTTTTCGTACCGGTAATCGCCGCCTGGATTGCCTGGCAGAAGCGGGATCAGATCGCCGGCAAAGCGCCGAAGCCGAACTGGTGGGGTCTCGCGATCATGATCTGGGCGGGATTTCAGCTTTATATCGCGACGCTCGGCGCCGAACTGTTTCTGGCGCGAACCTCGTTCGTGATCTCGCTGATCGGCGCCGTCCTGCTGCTCGGCGGCACGCAATATCTGAAAACTTTCGGATTTTCGCTGTTTCTGTTGTTCTTTATGGTCCCTATTCCGGCGGTGATTTACAACCAGATCACCTTTCCGCTGCAGTTGATCGCCAGCAGCACTGCGGAAAAAACCATCGATCTGCTGCAGATTCCGGTGATCCGGGAAGGAAATGTGCTCATTCTGCCGCAGCAGACATTGAATGTCGTCGAGGCCTGCAGCGGGATTCGTTCTCTTCTGACTCTGACGTTCGTATCGCTCATCTGGGGATATTTTTTTGAACAGCGCACGTGGGTTCGCGTCGTTCTGTTCTGCTCCACGATTCCCATTGCGATTGCGGCGAATGCCGGCCGGGTGGCTTTCACCGGTGTGATCTCTCAATTCAAGCCTGAACTGGCCGAGGGGTGGTTTCATGAGGCGCAGGGCTGGGTGATCTTCATGATCGCGATGGTCATCCTCGGCGTTTTCCATCAGATCGTCGTTCGCACCGCCGGGCACTTCAATCGGAAACACGCATGAGATCGCTCTTTCAAAGCAAATTTCTCTACGGCCTGACGGTCGTCCTGGTCGCACAGGCGGTGCTGTTCTATTCCGCTTCGCATGGCGAGGCGACGCCTCTGGCGGTGCCGCTCAGCGGATTCCCCGTCAATGTCGGAGCCTGGCATCTTCAGCAGGAGGGCGTCATCGATCAGGAGACGCTCGATATCCTCAAAGCCGATGACACGCTGACGAGAACCTATGCCGCTCCGGAGGGCGCGGCGAACCTTTTCATCGCTTACTTCAAAACGCAGCGGCAGGGGCAGTCCCCGCACTCTCCCAAGAACTGCCTGCCCGGCGCCGGATGGCAGCCATCCGTGTCGGGCCGGATCGATGTACCGATTCCGGGCGATCCGAAGGGGTCGATCAATATCAACCAGTACGTCGTTTCGAAGGGGGACGCCCAGAGCGTCGTTCTCTACTGGTATCAATCCCAGGGGCGAGTCATCGCTGACGAGTTCGCGGCGAAGTTCTATCTCGTGGCCGACTCCATCCGGCATCACCGCAGCGATACGGCGCTGGTCAGAGTGGTGGTTCCCGTTCCGCCGGGCCAGACCAAGGGAGCCGAAAAAGTCGCGACGGATTTTGTCCAGACGTTCTATCCGGTGGTCAAAGCCTACCTCCCGCAGTAACTGGCCGGGTCAGGCCGACCGGGGAATGGAATCCGGAGCTTCCTGGCTCAAACCGCCGGAGCCGAGCCATTCGCGAATCTGCGGGAGCAACCTTTCCGCTTCACGCTCGCCAGCCGCGATCATATCCATGGCATTGGCGAAGCCGTCCCAGGGAATCCTCGCCACGTCCGGAACCAGAATCAGGTCGGAATGCCTGCGCCACACTTCCTCATTGGCCGCCATCAGAATCTGGAAGCTGCGGCTGACCACCTGAAACATGTTCTGGGGTTCAAAAGTTTCATCCTGATTCGGAATACAGGCGGAGATGATGTGGGTGGCGCCCATTTCGCGCGCGAGTTGCGCCGGCACCTCGACGGAGATTGCGCCGTCCACATACGTGCGGCCGTCGATTTCCAAAGGCCGGTAGAGCCCGGGGTAGGAGCAGGAAGCGCGGATGGCCGGCGTGACCTCGCCTTTATCGCGGAACGAAACGGGCCTTCCGCTCCGCAGGTCTGTCGCGACCACACCCAGCGGGATCGGCATGTCTTCGAAGCGAAGCTGCTTCAGGAGCTTGCGCAGGAATGCGACCATACGTTCGCTGCCGGCGAATCCCAGCCGTGAAATGCTCCATCTCGCCACGTCGCCGAACCGCATGGCGCACCCGACCGCGGCAATCTGGTCCGTTGTGGCGCCGCTGGCATAGGCCGCTGCAACCACAGCTCCCGCACTGACGCCGGTGACGCAATGCAGAGGAATATTCTCGCGTTCGAGTACGCGAAGGATCCCGACGTGTGCGATGCCGCGTGCAAACCCGCCGCCGAGCGCAATGCCGATCCGCGGGGCGGGCGGCGGTTCAGGCGGAGGCGCGGCGGGAGCGGACTTCCTGAACCATTTCCACGGCCAGGGATGGTTCCAGCCAGGCATGATCCCCTGTAACCATGGTATTCGAACGCACCGGACAGCCGCACGAGTGCATCGTAATACCATGGACGAAGTGCCCAAAAGACGCTTTGGATTCATCGTTTTCGCGCTGTGCGCGCTTTTCGTTCTGCCTCTCCGTGCCGAGGAAGAATACCTCACCGGAACGCCGGCAATCCGTTACGCACTGGCCAGATTGAACGTCCTGGGCAGCGTTCTGATGATCGGCGCGCACCCGGACGACGAGAATAATGCGGTGCTGACGTATCTTTCCCGGGGGCTCAAACTCCGCACCGGCTATCTCGCGTGTACGCGCGGCGAAGGCGGGCAGAACCTGCTCGGCATGGAACAGGGGCCGCTGCTCGGCGTTCTGCGTACGCAGGAACTGCTGGCGGCGAGACGGGACGACGGCGGTTCGCAATATTTCACGCGCGCCATCGACTTCGGATTCACCACCTCGGCCACGGAAACGATGACGAAGTGGGGCCATGACCGGACTCTCGCGGATATCGTCTGGGTCATACGGCAGCAGCAGCCCGACGTCATCATCCTCTCCTTCAGCGGCACCCCCAGCGATGGACACGGCCACCACCAGGCATCGGCGATTCTCGGGAAGGAGGCGTATGAGGCCGCCGGCGATCCAAGCCGTTTCCCCGAGCAGTTGAAGTGGGTGAAGCCGTGGCGCGCGCGGCGTCTGCTGCGCTCCCGTTTCGCACCGCTGAACCCTCCCCCCGGACGCGGGGCGGCAGGACCCGGCGGCGGACCAGGCCGGGGACCCGGCCGCGGAGGCGCGAACGGAGGCCGGGCGGCCAATAACGCGGGAGCCGCGCGCGGCCCGGGCCGCAGGTCCGATCCGTTCCCCACTCAGCCCGTCATCTCTCTCGAGACGGGCGAATTCGATCCGGTGATCGGACGCTCGTATCGTGAAATTTCCATCATCAGCCGGAGTGAGCACCGCAGCCAGGGCCAGGGCGCTCCGCTCGCTTACGGCTCCTCGGAAAATCTGCTGGCCTTCGTCGCCGGGGAGATGCCGCACAAATCCGTGTTCGAGGGCATCGATACCTCATGGAACCGTGTTCCCGGTTCCGGCCAGGTGGGTGAGTTGCTGGCCAGGGCGCAGCGCGAGTTCGACGACCTTCATCCTGAGAAGACCGTGGCGACTCTGCTCGAAGCGCGGCCCACAATCGCGCGGCTGGCTCTTGGCGGCGCGCGCGACGGCCAGGCATGGGCCGTCTGGAAACTGCAGGAAATCGACGAGGCGATCGCACTCTGCGCCGGGCTCCACGTGGAAGCACAGGCCGATGCCCCCGACTACGTGCCGGGCAGCAGCGCGAAAATCTCGCTGACGGCGCTCAACCGCTCGCCGCTTCCGATCGTGCTCTCGGGCATCCATCTGAGCGGATGGGGCGGCGCCGATGCCGGCGTCAAAGACAAGCCCCTCCAGGACAACAAGCCCGATGTGACGACGGCAACGCTGAAAATCCCGGCGAATGA
>CAZXCO010000090.1:0-6583 GCA_964639095.1 uncultured Solibacteraceae bacterium | reverse complement strand
ACCTCACCAGTAGGCGATCATCCGGCCCGCCGCGATTGCCGTCAACCAGCACGCGAGCGAGATACCGCCGAATCGCGCGAGAGCCGATTCTTCGCAAGGCAACAACTCCCGGATCCGGTGGCTCCGCCAGGCGGGCAGGCGGCTGAGGATAGCGACGTTCGCGACCCCCAGAGCGATGGCGGGGAATTTAATGTAGATGAACGGATTCCCAACGTACTCAGTGGCTTTGGTCGCAAGCAGACAGATACCACTCGGGACCACGATCGCAAAAGCCAGCGCGGCTACGCGCGTAGCGGGTTGTGTAATCGCCGCCAGCGGCACACCGCGCCAGCAGCCTAGCAGCCGCAGGTCGAGGATCAGCACCGATCCAAAAAGAGAGGCGACGCCAAGAATGTGAAAAAGATTCACAACCCCGTACGTCCACACACCTGAATTGCGCATCGCATGGCCCAGAGCCGAGTGCTCAAGCCACGCCGTCAAGGTCAACAAAGGAGCCCCGCTTACCTGCGGTCGGGATAGACGTTAAAGCTCTTCCCGTTCCAGGTGACGCGTTCAGTCTTGACCTCGAAGCGGTTGGGGTCTTTGTTTCGATGGCCATGGATCGTCACCGTGGCTCCGACGGGAATTGTGCCTTCCTTCAGACCGGCTCGCTGGGTACCTGCCGGAGGCGCAAGGGTCAGATCCCAGACCTTCCCCTCGGCACGGATCTTCATCGTGGCATGCGGTCCGGCAAGACTGACTCCCTGTTCGACCGTTCCGGTGAGGTCGAACTCGGCGTCCTCATTGCCGGCCCAGCCGTGATGGGCCGACGCGGGCGCCACGGAAATCGAAATCGCGAGCAGTCCCAGACGACAGTAAGTGGAGAACTTCGGATACATTCGTCTGCACCTCCCAACGGCCATCATACTGCCGTGTTCTGTCCTGGTCTTGAGCCAGAGAAGACAATTTCCCCCAAGGGAGGCGATTTCAGGACAAGCCTCTGGCTATGGTCAGGAAGAGTCCACACCCGATCCACCCGGATCGCGAGGCACGTGCGCGACGCGGCGGGTCGCGGTGCTGGCTGGCCATCTGCCCGAAAAAAACCTGCTTTATGGGCAGAAGTTGACCGGGTTCACGGAAGTCGAGGATCCAACCGGACGGCGCCGTTCACTTCACTTCGCGCCGATCGCCGCCAGCGCGCCTGTGCCTTCTTCCGACGAAACACGGCCTGACCTGGAATTCAGCTTCTCCAGGTAAACGTAAATGACCGGCGTAATGTAGAGCGTCAGCAACTGCGAGACCAGCAGCCCTCCGACCACCGCCAGACCAAGTGGCTGGCGCGCCTCGCCGCCGGAACCGTATCCCACCGCGATTGGCAGTGTGCCGAGCAGCGCCGCCATGGTGGTCATCATGATCGGCCGGAAGCGCTTCAGGCAGCCTTCTGTAATCGCCTCCTGTGAACTCCTGCCGGCAGAGCGCGCCACGATGGCGACATCGATCATCATGATCGCGTTCTTTTTTACGATGCCGATCAGCAGCACGATGCCTACAAACGAATACAGATTGAGGTCATGGTGGAACAGAAGCAGCGTAACCAGAGCGCCCATGCCCGCGGCCGGAAGGCCGGAGAGAATCGTAATCGGATGGATGAAGCTTTCGTACAGAATCCCAAGCACGAGATAAATGACCAGTACCGCGATCACGAGCAGAATAGTCAGCCCGCGCAGCGAATTCTCAAATTCCTGCGCCGTGCCCTGAAAGTTGAAAGTCATCGTGTCCGGCAGCCCGATTTCGTGGGCGGCATCACGCACCGCATTGGTTGCGTCGCTCAGCGACACGCCCTTCTTCGTATTGAACTCGAAGTTCACTGCCGGCAGTTGCCCGATGTGGTTAATGCTGAGCGGTGAGACGCCGGGTTTCAGATGAGTCACCGCGGAGAGCGGGATCCGCTTGTTGTTGCTCGATTCGATATAAAGCTTCGACAGCGCGCCGGGCTCACGCTGGCTGGCCGGGGGGACTTCCAGGATGACGTCGTACTGGTTCGCGGCTGCCGCAATCGTCGAGACGCGCCGGCTTCCGTAGGCATCGTAGAGCGTATTGGCAATTTGCTCCGGCGTCACGCCAAGAGCCAGCGCCCGGTCGCGATCGATGTCGACATCGAGACGCGGACTGCTCAGATGCAGATCGCTGTACACCTCCGAGAGATCGGGGAGTGAACGCAGCTTCGCCTCGAGGCGCGGCGACCACTGATACAACTCATCGGCATCGGCATCCTGCAGCGCCACCGAATACTGATAGCGCGATTCGTTCTGCCCCAGGCTCAGCGGCGGCGGGCTTTGAAGGAAAACATTCAGCCCGGGGATCGCGGCGAACTGCTGCTGCAGTTGAGCGAGGAGATCCGACTCGCGTGGCCGCCGGGGATCGTCTTTGAAAAGAAGGAACAGAAACCCATTGTTCTGTGGAGAGTCGTTCGTGCCGCCGCCGTAGTCCTGCACCCAGGGGTTGCGCCGCACGATGTCCATCGCCTGATGCTGGAGCCGATTCATTTCGTCCGACGAAGTGTCTTCGGACGCCTCCGTTCCTCCCTGCGCGAAACCCGTATCCACCGACGGCATAAAACTCTTCGGCATCACCACGAACAGGTACAAAGTGGCCGCGGTGAGCGCAAAACTGGCAAGCAGCGTGGCGAGCCGGAAGCGCAGAACCTGCGCCAATGTCCTTCGATACAGATTGTGAAGGCCTGTAAAAAAGTCCTCCGACAACCGATAGAAGCGGCCGTGCTGCGTCTCCTGCCGCAGAAACCGGCTCCCCAGCATCGGAGTCAGGGTCAGCGAAATCACCCCGGAAATAATCACCGCGACCGCGATCGTAATCGAGAATTCGCGCAGCAACCGGCCGATGATCCCTGGAAGAAACAGGACGGGGATGAAAACAGCCGCCAGTGAAATGGTCATCGAGACGATCGTGAATCCGACTTCGCGGGCGCCCTCGATGGCGGCCTGCATCCGCGATTGGCCCATCTCCATGTGCCGCACGATGTTCTCGAGCATCACAATCGCGTCATCCACGACGAAGCCTACCGAGAGTGTGATTGCCATCATGGAGAGCGTGTCCACCGTGAAACCAAGCAGCTTCATCACACCGAATGTCCCCAGCAGAGACAGCGGCACGGCGAGCGCTGGAATCACGGTCGCGGACACATTCCGCAGGAAGACGAAGATCACCAGGATCACGAGCGCAATGGTCGCCGCGAGCGTGAACTTCACGTCGCGGATCGAGTCCCGAATATTCTGCGACGCGTCGTAGATGACGCTCAGGTTGATGCCGGCCGGCATCTTTTCGCGCAGGCCGGGCAACAGGTGCTTCACTCCGTCGGCAACCTCGATGGTGTTGGCTCCGGGCTGCTTGCGAACGGACAGGATGATGGAGGGAGCGCCATCCACCCAGAAGGTACTTCTCTCGGACGTCACGCTGTCATACACCCTGGCGACGTCGTCGAGACGCACGGGGTTGCCGTTTCGGTAGGCGATGATCATGGGCCGGAACTGCGCCGCCGCCGTCATCTGGCTGTCGGACTGAATCGTGTAGGCCTTCGTCCATCCAAAGAGCGAGCCGGCGGGAAGGTTGACATTCTGATGCGAAAGCGCGTTCCGGATTTCTTCCAGACCGATTTGCCGTGAAGCGAGCCGCTCGGGATCGGCCTGCACGCGCACCGCGTATTTCTTCGACCCCTGTACCTGGACCTGGGCCACGCCGCTGACCATCGATACGCGCCGTGCAAGCAGCGTCTCCGCATACTCGTCAAGCGCGGCCTGCGACATCGTGGGAGACGACAGAGTCAGATAGATAACAGGATTGGACGCGGGATTCGACTTGTAATAAGACGGCGGCGCGGGCATGTTGGACGGCAGACTCCCGCTGGCCCTCGCGATCGCGGCCTGCACATCCTGCGCCGCAGCATCGATCGAGCGGTCCAGGCTGAACTGAAGGTTGATATTCGTGTTGCCGAGACCGCTCGATGACGACATCGCCTCGATACCGGCGATGTTCGAGAACTCCCTCTCGAGCGGTGTCGCCACGGAAGAAGCCATGATGTCGGGATTGGCGCCCGGTAGGGCAGCGTACACCGAGATGCTCGGGTACTCGACGGCGGGCAGGTCGCTTACCGGCAGGCTGATGTAGCTCAGCAGGCCGAATCCAAAGATCGCAGCCATGATCAGCGTCGTGGTGATCGCCCGGCGGATGAAGAAATCGGTGAAGTGCATCGTGAATGCTCTCCAGCAGCGGGCTAACCGCGGCCTGCGAGCGGCCGGACATGGGCTCCAGGCGAAAGGCGCAGTTGACCTTCCAGCACCACCCGTTCGCCTGGCTTGAGTCCTCCGCCGATCACTGCCTGTTCGCTTTGTCCCGCCGGCGTGTAGTTTCGCAGCACCTGCACGTTGCGCATCGAGGCCGAGGAATCGGCACTCACCACCCACACATACTTGCCGTCAGGACCGGTCTGGACGGCCTGCGACGGAATGAGAATGCGATTGTGCTCCATGCTCAGCCGCGCCCGCACATTGACAAACTGGCCCGGCCAAAGGACGCGGTCGGCATTTTCGAACGCGGACTTGAGGCGAATGGTGCCCGTCGAAGTGTCTACCGTGTTATCGATGAAGCGCAGGGTTCCGGTGCTGACGCGGTTGTCGGGTGTGACGGCCTGGACCGCCAGAGAGCCGCTGGCCTGATATCGGCGGACTTCGGGGAGCAGGTCCTCCGGGATCGAAAAGGAGACGTAGACAGGAGAGGTCTGGAGAATCGGAACGAGCGTCGTGTCGTTCTCTTTGACCAGTGTCGCCTCCCTGGCCGCGATGGCGCCCGCGCGTCCGCTGATCGGCGCAGGGATATGCGTATAGCCGATGAGAAGCCGAGTCTCTTCCAGGCGTGCGCGATCCGTTCTCTCGGTCGCCTTCGCGCTTTCGAGGGTTGCCCGGTCGGCGTCGAGAGATGCGCTGGCGGCCTCCGCCGTCGTCACCGCCTGATCCGTTTGCTCCTGGGAAAGAATACCTTCGTTCCGAAGCTGTTTCGCGCGCTCGGCAACGCTCTGCGCATTCTTCAGCGTCACTTCGTCCTTCACTACATTAGCCGCGCTCTGCTTTTCCGTCGCCACATCCTTCGCAATAGTGGCTTCGAGTTCGACGATCTGGCGATTATACGTCTCCGCATCCAGATCAAAGAGCAGCTCGTCCTTCCTGACGTCCTGACCTTCGGCGAAATAGACATGCGTCACGGGAGCCGTGATGCGGGACTTCACGTCAACCGAGGTGATAGCCTCGACGTTGCCGATCGCCGCGATCTCGAGCGGGGAATCGCCAAGCGTCGCGGAAACGAGCCGGACCGCGACCGGAGCCGGGCCCGCATTCCCGCCTGCTTTGGCATTGCCGCCCGAACAGCCGGCCAGATTCAAAATGGCCCCGGCGCACACAAACATGAGAACAGCCGCCAGCGCAGATGTCTTGGTAAGCAAAGGCGCCCCCTTTCCGGAACGGCAAACTTATCTATATATGCACGAATACCCTATATACGCACGAGAGCCCTGATTTGTTTGCAGCACTTATGAGTGATTTTCGCATCGTTACGAACGATACGCGAGCCCTCCTTGCGGAAACCACAGGCGCCCGCGTGGTCTCTAAACCCAGCAGATGCACGGTTCCAGAACCAGGATGACGCGAATTCCAGCATGGACTTGCCTCTTTATGACAGCCCGCGCCCTGTTCGCCCAGGCCGCCGCGGGCGGTCCGGAATTCGAGGCCGCGATCATCAAGCCGTACAAGGCCGGGGCAGCCGATGAGTCGGGTCACGTCTTCCCCGGCGGCGAACTCTCTCTTGGCAACGTTACAATGACCGGCCTCGTGCAGTTCGCATACTCAGTCAGGGAGAACGCGATTGTGAACAAACCTTCGTGGTTCAAGTCCGGCCATTTCGATGTCATCGCGAAGGCGCCGCCGGGGGCACCGGCTCCCGCACTGCGGCTGATGATGCAATCGCTGCTCGCCTCGGAATTCAAGCTGCGCGTGCATCACGAGACGAGGCTTCAGGATGCCTTCGCTCTGGTTGTCGCCAGCGGCGGGCCACGGCTCCATCCCGCCGCCGGCCCCGTTTCGCCGGGTTGCGCGCGGGCCGTTTCCGCAAACGCAAACCAGCGCCACGATGACTGCTACGACGTGACCATGGCCGATTTCGCCGAACGCCTGCCGAACGAGGCGTCCAGCGACATTGACCGCCCGGTTGTCGATCTGACCGGTATCTCAGGCAGGTACGATCTGCAGCTCGATTGGGCCGGAGGCCTCGAAATCACACCCGGCGGCCCCTCAATCTTTGAGGCGCTTCGCACACAACTCGGCCTCGGGCTGGAGCCGCGAAAACTTCCCCTGCCGATGATCGTGATCGATCACGTCGAGCCGCTCGCGCGGAATTGAAATCCGTTCGCGCAAGTATTCTGCTGCCGTGTGTCTTCCCATGTCCCGAGTGCGAGAGTATGAAGCTCGCTTGCGTGGAACTCGGGGTCAAGTTGATGATCGCCTGCGGCTTGCTCGATCTGCCCGTATCGTTCGCATTGTTC
>CAZXCO010000089.1:0-7519 GCA_964639095.1 uncultured Solibacteraceae bacterium | reverse complement strand
CCAGTGATCGCGGCGATGCAGGAGACGAAACTCCGCTATCATCTGGTGGACTATGTTCCGTGCTACCGGTCGGAGGCCGGCACCGGGAACGCGATGGCCTTCGTTTACTGGGATTGAAGGTTTAGCGGCCTTGAAAAGCCGGCCTCACCGGCCGGCGGACCTTCTGCCGGTGGCCTTGGACGGAATCACGAGCGGCGGTTCCTCCGGGTGATGGCTCACTTCCGCGTCGATGTCGTTCAGCACCTCGTCCGATTGGGGGGAGTGCAGTTGCCGCTCGAGCCGGCTCAGCGCCACCCCGACGATATCGCGATGGTGCAGTTTCGCGCCGCCCGCCCGAGCAGACAGTTCGAGCCAGAGCCGGTGCACACGGTCCACATCCTCCGGCCAGAGGCGCGGAGGGTGCGGGCCCAGGTTGAAAAAGACGGATTTCGAGTCAGGAAGGACGATTTCGAGGGATAGCGACGGACGCGGCGGTTCCAGCGATTCCCACGCTTCACCGACGACCTTTCCCTGCTCGGCCGGATTGCTGGCGTAAATCGGCGAAAGGCCGCATACCACCCTGGACGACTTCAGTTTCTGGGCGGTCTGGACAATTCCGAGCCACGGGTCCGCCGCAGCCACCGCGAGAAGTTCCACATGTTTGCCCGCCTTCTCGGCGATGCTCACCACATGGGTGAACAGGTCCTGTTCGGCTGCAGCAAAAATCTGATCGGCCTGCAGGTCGTATTCGCCGGACGCGGCGGCAGTCACGCGGTGGACCGACAGGACCACGATATCCACCTTCCGCGTGTCCGTCTTCTCGAGAACCTTTTCGAGATGTTCCAGGTGGTAGGGATTGCGGCAGGCGACCAGAACGTTGCCTGGCCGCGCTTTAATCTGCTGCTGGCTCACCTCTTCGCTCTCATCGAGGCGGAACTGTTCCTGATCCTGCGCATGGCGGTCCTTATTGACCCGATTGACTTTTTCCGAGATCGCAAACAGCAGGAAGAAAGCGAGCGTGAAGGATGTTCCCGCGATGGTCGCCAGTTCCTTGGTGAAGATGTTGATACAGGCGAGCGTAAACAGAAACAGCGTGATCAATCCAAGCCCGACCGGAATCTCCACTCCGCCGATGTGGAAGTTGAGGGGTACCTTCCACTCCCGGTTTTCCGGCTGCTTGAACCGCAGCACCAGCACGGAGAGGGCATTGAACGAGAAGCTCCAGACGACGCCGAAAGCGTAGGCTTCGCCCAGCAGATTCACGTCGCCGCGGCTGAGCACGATCGTCAGAATCTGCAGCAGGACGACGGTATTGATCAGGCGGCTCGTGGTGCCGAATTTCCGGTGAGGCCTGCGGAACCAGTTCGGCAGAACGCCATCCTCGGCGACACGGTTCAGGACGCCGTTCGAACCGATGATCGCCGTATTCACGGCGCCCGCCAGAATCAGCGTGCCGACCACAACGACGAAGATATGGAACAGCAGCTTCAGCGTCGACGGTCCGGCCAGGAAGATCGATAGCCCGCCGAGCAGATTATCGAGGTATTTCGGCCTTTCCGAATCCGGAATCAGCATCACGGCGAAAAACGACACCATCGACGTGAACAGCATGCTGTAGAAGAAGATCACGTTGCCCGCGCGCTTCAGGTTCTTCAGCTTGGGCGAATCCAGCTCGCGATATACCTGGGCGAGCGTCTCGAATCCGCTCATGGCCAGCAGCGAGTGCCCCAGCCCGATCATGATGACGATGGCCGTAATGGTCGGCGCCGCCGTACCCTTGAGCCAGCCCAGTGATTCCTGACCGAGATGGAGATTCTCCTTCACCGGCAGCGGAACGGGCTGGTATCCGTGAAGGACCATGGTGAGTACGCACCAGATGACCAGGATGACGACCATGACGGTCGTGACCTGCATGATCCGGAGCGCCTTCACGCTCGACTCGTGCATCCCGAGAATGTTCTTCCGCCAGAAATAGACGGTTGCCATCAGGGCGAATCCGGCGGCGAACAAAGGCGGATTGAAATGAAGCGCCTGGATCTTCAGCCGGTCGCCCATCTCATTCACAATTCCGGCCAGATAGAGCCCCGCGCTGACGCCGCTGATCGGACCGGTCAGAATGTAGTCGAACATCAGCGCCGAGACGGAAATCTTGGCGAGCGTCCCGCCCATGGCTTCGTGGACGACCTTGTAAACGCCGCCGCGCACGAACATGCTGCAGCTCTCGACATAAATCGCACGCACCGCGTACGAAAAGAGCATGATGCCGAGAATGAACCAGGGGGCGGATTTGCCGATCTGCGTCTCGGCAATTCCACCCGCATAGTAAGCGGAAGAAGCGAGATCGCTTAAAACGATTGCCGCCGCTCGCCAGAACGAGATAAACGACAGCATGACCGTGGTCGCGACAATGACCTTGGTCTTGTTGGAAGGACTGCCGGCAGTTTGCTGATCTTCAACAGCCACGCGGATTCTCGCCTCGACTGCCCCGAGAAGATAACATCATGATAACGAGAGTCAGGTTAGCACGGCGGTTTCCGCCCATGACGGCGCGGGGCACGATTCGGCGGGGACAGGTTCGCACGCTCGCGCAACCTTCCCGCACCCGGAAGTGGTGACATACTCACGAATTTTCCCGACGGACTATTGTTGGGCCGGCGAGGGTCCCGGATTGCCTACCGTGCCGCGGGTCACTTTCGTCGACTGGCCGTCTTTCTCCAGATCCCGGGCTCCGGTCAAAGCGTCCACCATCATGTAGTTGCCCTCGTGGCAGGCATACTCGTAGATCACGTAGCTCGGGTCGAGGTGGTACGGCATATGGATGGTCCAGGGCCGTGTCCAGGTCTTCGGGTCGTTGATCGTGATGTCGTAGCTGAGGTCATTCGGACCTGTCCGGGTAAACCGCTCTGTCAGACGCGCGGCGTCGCTGAAGAATCCCCCGCCGGCGCCGGTCTTGTCGTTGAAATTGGTGGTCTCGACCACCAGCGTATTGCCTTCCCAGTGGCCGCGGGAATCACCCATATAGCTGGTTACGCCTGCGCCCACATGAGGACGAGCGTCCGTCGGGATGATGCGCGTTTCGTGAATCATCTCGTTGCGAATCACCACATAGCCCGGCGCCTGCAGGATCTGATTCCCGAAGTTGTAGAGCGTCGGGAGCATGCTGCTCACGAGGCCGCGGGTGATGCAGCGGCTGTAGGCGTCGAAATCCTCCCACGAATCGACCTTGTCGGGAAAGTGACTGCCGGGACCCAGCCCGCCGCGCAAACTGTGCACGAACTTCTGCCCTTCAGGCGTGAGCGGCGGAATGCGGCCATTTGGCGGATCGACGACCAGTGAGGCCTGATGATCGGGCTTCCCGTGTTCCTGCCAGTAGCCGGGAGGATTGATCGTAACATTCCCGGTTGCCGATGCGGGCGCGAACTCCTCGCTGTCGGCTTCGCTTTGCCGCTGAGATTGCTTCTGGCGCTGGGCGAATTCTTCGTCGGTCAGGTAAGCCCTGGTACCGAAGCTCACGGGGCGCTGCATGGGGATATTCGCATAGGCAGGCCACTCGCCCTGCAGGTCCGGGTCTCCCCAGGGGGTTCGCGGCGGCGCGTACGTTTTCGAGGCCGCCGTTTTCGATTTGGGAGTCGCGGAAGATTGCGCGAACGCCGGTATGCACGCGAGCGCCGCAGTAATCGTAACAGCTAATCGGTGGCCCATCAGACTACTCCTACCTCTTTTGATCCTCCGGAATGTCCGGATTCGATCCGCCGACAAACAGCCGGTGTCCGTCTTTGAACGTGACGCTGCTGCCGTTGGCTCTGTTCGTGCCGTTCTTGGCCTGATAACCCTTGACTGTAATCTCGGTCCCCGGCTCGAGCGACCGCTTCGTAAAGCCGCGCCGCAGCATGATGTTCGGGCTCCCGCACTCGATCATCCAACTCGTCACCTTGCCGTTGGCGTCAGTCACGTCCATATGAATCCACGAGTGCGGATTGATCCATTCCATGGTGGTCACCTTGCCCACCAGAGTGACCGGCTTCTTCTGGTCGAATTCCGCCTCGAACGCGTGATGAGCCAGAAGCGGCATCGCCGCGAGAAACAGCGTTCCGAAGGCGATTGCGTGGGCGAGCATACGTTTCATTGGTCTTCGTTCTCCTGTCTGCAACTTATTTCGATTTCTGGCCGGCTGCTGCCTGGCTATCGGCCTCGCGCGCGCCACTCAGAATATCGGTCATGGCGTAATTGCCCTCGTGGCAGGCGTACTCGAGGATCTGATAGCTGTCGTCTTTTTGCAACTGGATGAGGATGGTCCAGGGCCGCGTCCAGGTCTTCGGATCGATTACCGTGACGCGGTAATCGAGATGCGTCGGACTGGTGCGTGTGAACCTTTCGATCACCTTCAGGTCCTTGCTGTGGTACCCGGGATCTCCGGGATAGCCTGCGCCGTTCGAGCCGATCGCGTCCTTTTCGGTGAAATTCGTGGTTTCAACGACCAGCGTGTTTCCTTCCCAGTGGCCGCGCGAATCGCCCATGTACATCCGGATCGCCGGATTCACGTGCGGCCGCCCGTCGAGTGGAATCACGCGGCTTTCGTGGATCATCTCGTTGCGGAAAACCACATACCCGGGCGCCTGCAGGATCTGGTTGCCGTTGTTGTAGACGACAGGAATCACTGAGCCGAGCAGACCGCGCGAGATGCAGCGATAGTAGATGTTCAGGTCTTCCCAGGAGTCGGCCGACCCCTTCCAGGCGCCCGGCAGCCCCTTGCCCCCGCGCGCTTCCTTGCGGTATTTCACCGCTTCCGGCGTCAATGGCGGGAGCCGTCCGTCCGGCGGATCGACGATCAACGAGGCCTGCCGCGTGGGCTTTCCCCGCTCGGTCCAGTAAGAAGGAGGACCGATTCCCACCTTCGAATCAGTCGGAACCTTTTCTTCCGAGTCCGCCTCCGCCTGCTTCTGGGACTGAGATTCTCTCTTCGCGAACTCTTCGTCGGTCAGCGTCGCCCGATCCCCGAATGATGCCGGGCGCTGCATGGGAACTCCCATGTTTCCCGGCCACACACCCTGCAGATCCGGATCCCCCCACGGCGTCTTCGGCGGCGTATAAGCACTCTTTTGCGCCAGGCCGGCAAGCGGCAAGGCGGCGCCAATCGCCGCAAGGCATAGGAAATTCCAACCGCGAACTCTCATTTCGATCCGTCCTTCTTCCTGTATTTGCCGTAGAGCAGTTCTTCGGAAAACTCGACGCACTTGAATTCGAGCAGTTGCGCATTCTTCTCGACCCTGCGATAGAGGGGCATCCGGATGGTCCACGGCCGCGTAAATACCGAAGGATCTTCGATGGTGGCCTGATAATCCAGATGGTCCGGGCTCGTGCGGGTGAAGCGCTCCACGATGTGAGCGTTGGAACTGGCGAAATCGCCCGCCCGGTCAAGCCATGCCAGGCCGTTCAGGCCGGTGACGTCAATCACGAGAGTGTCGCCCTCCCAGCGGCCATTATTCGTTCCCATCCAGGTATCAGAGGCCGCCTCGAGCGGCTTTCCCATATTGATGAGCCGGTTCGAGCTGGCGTATTCATACACGAACAGAATGTCTTTGGGCGTCTCGACGATCTGGAACGGGTAAGGCATGTAATTTGCGCGCGGAATTCCCGGCATGTAGCACTTGGCCTCCGGGTCTTCCGTCCGCCGGTTCTTGAAATTTTCCTTCTGTTTTGCGGCGGCGTCCGCCTTATACGGAATCGGACCGCCCTCGACGACGCCCATGCCGGCAGGCGCCGCGCCGATCGCACCCGCTTCCCACATCGGCCCGGCATAAGCCGGATGGTCCTGAAGGTTCCAGTTGGCGGTGTTTACCGCTTCCCAGATCCCGTTGAGATCAGGGTGCCCGTTCTTCATCCGGGGGACCTTATAAGCGTTGTTCTGGCCCCAGGCCAGAGTCATGGAAAGGGATAAAAATGCCAGAACCGGAAAAAAAAATCGCATGTGTAGATCGAATAGATGCTACATGGGAAAAAAGGCGGAGTCAAACGGCGCGCAGGCCGTCGCGCGACGCGGAAAGCACGCGAAGAAGGGCGGTTACAGGTTTTGGCGCCCGTTCGGGGTCCATTTCTTTGCGGGCTTCGGCCGTTGACTCCCCGCCGCTCTTCGGATGGCCTCAGCGTCGGCGAGGTCCTGCAGTCGCCCTGATCGCGACCCTGGAGGCTATCAGGTCTTCTGCGGAAATGAAGTTGGCTTTCAGGCCGGTCGCCGCATCAACCAGCGCGCCTTTGCCATGCAGCGTCAAAATCGACGCCAGGTATGGCTGGAAGAATATCAAAGCCTTTCGGCTCGCATCCAAAACGAAAAAAACTGTTGCTATCGGTGAAATCTTCCGGGCGAACGCCTTCAAGCGGCGCTCCGAATTCAGCAAGCGCCGCCCAGGTCGCCTTCGCATTGGCGGGATCCGCCTTTATGAAAAGATCCATGTCCTTCGTGAATCGCGGCTGCGAGTGATAGATCACCGCAAAGCCGCCAACAACAAGATATTTAACGCCATGGGACTGGAAAACGGATAAAAGGTCTTTGTAGTCTTGGTACATCAGGCTCGATCTCCCATCCCTTGAGCGCATAGGCCGTTTCGATCATTTCCTCGACAGCGTCCAATCTCTCATGGGCCGGGCGGCTTTGCCAATACCGATACTCATCGGCCTTGATCTCATCAAAGTCGGTGTACCTGCGCATGGTGATCGGCGTGTCGTCCATGTCGTTCTGTCTTCAGCATAAGGGAGAAAGCGGGCACCGCTCTACGGTTTTGCCTGGCCGCCGAATTGAACCGAACTCGTGATGTCCGTTTTCCGGAAATTCCGGTTGGCGGCGCTGAACGCGATGGTTCGGGCATAAAGGAAAAACACCCGCAATTTCATCTCGCCGCCGGTTTCCACCGGGAACCACACGTCTTTATCGAAACGCTTGTACGTGGTTTTCATGCCGACGTGCCGCACGTTGGTTCCCAGGCCGATCCTGACCGCCACCGGAACGTTGCCCGTCCAGGCGGATGTAACGAGCACGGGCTGATATTCATTCCGCTCGATCAGCGCCTCGCCCTCCCACGAGTCTTCCTTCTCGCGAAATGAGATCCGGTACACGTCGTAATCGTGATAGCGCTCTTCCCCCTCCAGCCGGAACACATACTTTTCGAGGTTTTCCGACCCGAGCGGGAACTTGTATGACATGGGGCCGATGCTGTCCCGCCGCCACATCAGTTCGCGCCCGAACGTATTCACGATGCCGCCGTCGATATCCATGCTCTTGCTGCGGTATCCGGCTTCGTCGTAATCGATTTCTCTCCTGCCTTCGAGGATCTTTCCTTCGACCCTGGCCAGTTTCCGCTCGGCGCCCTGCGCGCCAGGAGCCACGATGTACTGCCGGCTTTCTTCCCGCGCGAGTTTCCCGTTGGCCCGCTTGAGACGCACGAAAGTGTCCTGATCGTAAACCCACGCAGCGCGCGCGGCGGTGGCCCGGTCAACGTTCTGAGCCACGCGCTCCATGATTTCCCGGGCATCCGGCGCCTGCGCC
>CAZXCO010000088.1:0-5970 GCA_964639095.1 uncultured Solibacteraceae bacterium | reverse complement strand
GTGGAAACCCAGCGTGTCCCCGTGGTTTTCGAACCCCGCACCGCCCGTTCGCTTCTCGGCAACATTTTCGATGCGGTCAATGGCCACGCCATTTATCGCAATGCGTCCTTTCTCGCGGGGAAACTGGGCGAAAAGATCGCCGACGAACGGGTGACTCTGACGGATGACGGGACCATTCCCGGCCTCTTCGGCTCCTCTCCGTTCGACGACGAGGGCGTGCCCACGCGCCGCACTCCTGTCATCGAACGCGGGGTTCTCAAGAGCTATCTCCTGAACAGCTATACGGCCCGCAAGCTCGGCCTGAAGACCACCGGCAACGCTTCGCGCGGAATCACGGGCAACCCCGGCATCGGACATGGCAATTTCTTCCTGGAAGCCGGCACGCGCACGCACGAAGAGATCATTCGCGGCATCAAGAACGGATTTCTGGTGACCGAATTGATCGGCAGCGGTGTCAATATCGTTACCGGCGATTATTCGCGCGGCGCCGTGGGAATCTGGATTCGCAATGGGGAGCTCGCATTTCCGGTTTCGGAGGTCACGATCGCCGGCACGTTGCAGGAAATGCTGAACGGAGTGGGCGAAATCGGCAACGACCTCGAGTTTCTCGGCTCCACCTCTGCCCCGACCATCATGATCGGAGAAATGACCGTTGCCGGACGTTAAGATTTCGCCTGCCAGCATTGTCATCGGGCTTGCAATGATTCTGATTCTGGGGGCGTTCGGCTGGCTCACGTTCGGTCCCAAGCCGCCGCCCCCGCCGCCGCCCGTTCTTACCCCGGAGGCGAAGCAATATCTCAACAATCTTGTGCTCACCAAAGTGCATATGCAGGCGTCGGAAAGCCTGGCGAACCAGCGCGTGGTCGAGATCCTCGGGGACATCACGAACAAGGGCAACCGGACCGTACGGCTGGCGGAAGTGACCTGCGTCTTCAGCGACTACAGCGGCCGTGAGATGACGCGCGAGCGCGTGGCCATCATCGGTCAGACGACCGGCCCGCTTGCTCCGGGCGCAACCAGGCCGTTCCGCCTGGCGTTCGACGATCTGGCGGAAGAATGGAATCAGGCGCTGCCTCAGCTCGTCATCGCGCAGATTCAGTTCAAGTAACCGGTTCAGCAGGACTGCGGCTGTCTAAAATCGTTGGATGGACCACCGTATGGTCGCGGCCATCAGCGTCGGCGGAATCTGTCTCGACCTGTTCGGCGGCCTTTATCTTGCCTGCGATCTGCCGGGCGGATCGCAGGGCCCGCTGCGGCTGCTGACAAGAATCGTGACCTGCCCGGTGGGGCTTCCTTTCGCGGCGGCATTCGGAATCACGATCACGGCGGGGCAGGTGTCGGCTTACCAGCGCGGCATGCGGCACGGCATGGATTATTCGGCCTCGCGCCGGCCCCGTTTCACGCGCCGGCAGTTCCAGGGCACTGTCATTCGCACCGCGGGCTATATCGCGACCGCTCTTGCCTGCGTCCAGTATCTGGTGACGAATTTCGATACTCCGGTGACGTAATTGCATGCCCGGCTTCATCCGCTCCGTCCACGCGCTTTTCGCCAACCGCATCCGCATGCTGGAACAGCTTGGCGCAGGAATTCCCCGCATCGGCCGCGCGAGCTTCGGGCGCATCAACATCGTGCTCGTGAACGCACCGGACCTCGTGCCGGAGGTCCTCATCGAAAACGCCGCCGATTTTCAGAAGGGACCGATTTTGCGTACTTATTCGCGGCCCCTGCTGGGAAACGGACTGCTCAACAGCGAAGGAGAAGAGCACCGTGAGCGCCGCAAACTGGTGGCGCCCGCCTTCGCGCACCACCGCGTCTCCCGCTACGCGGAAGTGATGAGCCGCCACGCGATGGCCGCGCAGGCCACATGGCGCGAGGGCGACCGGATCGACATCGCGCAGGCCATGATGCATCTCACGCTGGGCGTTGTCGGCAAAACGCTTTTCGACGTCGATCTGCTGGGGCAGGCCGAAAGCCTTGGGCGCGACATTACGACTCTGCAGGCGTGGGTAATCCGGCAGACGCGCCTGCCTTTCCGGATACCTTTGCTCCGGCAGCCGGTTGCGGCGCTGAACCGTTTGAATGAGACCATCTACGGACTCATTCGGGAGCGCCGCGCGAGCGCTCTCGACAAAGGCGATCTGCTCTCGATGCTCCTGCTCTCGCAGGATGAGGAAACGGGCCAGCGCCTGACGGACGAACAGGTGCGGGACGAGGCCATGACGCTGTTTGTCGCCGGGCACGAAACCACTGCGCAGGCGATGGCCTGGTCCTGGTATCTGATGGCGAAAAATCCCGGCCATTTCGAGCGTCTGCGGAGCGAAGGCATGCCTTACGCGCTGCAGGTCATGAAGGAAGCCATGCGGCTCTACCCCCCGGCGTTTCTTCTGGCGCGCTCGGCTCTGCGCGATACTTCGATCGGCGGATTCCCGGTCCGGAAAGACGAGATCGTGCTGATCGCGCCGTGGCTCCTGCATCGCGATCCGCGACTCTTTGAAGACCCGCTGCGCTTCGACCCCGACCGGTTCCTGCCCGCGCGCGAAGCCGCCATCCCTCGTTTTGCTTACCTGCCATTCGGAGGCGGCAGGCGCATCTGTATCGGGAACCAGTTCGCGCTGATGGAGGGGCAGATCATCCTCTCCACCATCGGGCGCCACGTTTGGATGGAGTTGACCTCAGATCGTCCGGCCCGGCTGCAGCCGTTCATCACACTGCGGCCGAAAGGCGGCATCAAAGTGCGTATCCGGCGCTATTGTTAACGCACGCCGTTTCTCAACCTGGCCCGATGGTGAAGTTGACGTCGATGTCCGTGAGCACCTCGACCGGCTGGCCGTTCAACAGCGTGGGCCGGTAACGCCAGCGGCCAACGGCGTCCAGCGCGGCCTGGACAAGCAGCGGCGGGCCGCTCAGCAGTTGCAGGTTCCGGATGGTTCCGTCACGCCCGATCCATGCGCGAATCCGAACCGTGCCCTGGGTGCGGGTCGTGCGGGCAAGCGGCGGATAAACCGGCTTCGGTCCAAAGATCAGCTTTGCGGCTTGCACCCCTCCGCCGACGCGTACGGGCACGGAAGGGCGTTCCGGCGGAGCCTGCGGCTTGACCGCGGGAGCGGGCGGAGGAACGGCCCGGGCATCGAGCGCCAGCAGCAGCGTCCCGAACGGGGAACCGGCCGAAGAGTTGAGCTGCCCTGCGTCGGCGAAGCCGCTCTGGATTTCAGGCGCCGCGGGCGCCAGATCGACCTGGCGCGGGACAGCGGCCGGCGCGCGCAATGTGGCCAGATGAAACGCCGTCCGCGCGACCGGTTGTCGCTGCGGAGCGGCTTTTGCTTCGGGCTTTGCGGCCAGATCGAGCTTTCCAACCGGCACCCAGACGGGCAGCTTCGGCGGCGCGTTCAGCGCCGCCACATGGAGCAGAGGGACGACGAGCGCTGCGATGACAAGCGCGCTTTGCAATGCGAGTGAGACGGCTACTGTCCAGGGCCTGCGGGTCTTTGCCTGTGCATTGACGAAGGTTTGATCGAACAAGGGCCTTTTCCTCGATTCGCTGGAGTAGACTCCACGACTCGAAGAGAAGTTCCGCGCCTTATCCTCCGATCGAGTACATCGGACGCGGCGGAGGAATGAATTTCGGGGAATTGATTTCGTGTCCGATCCATTTCCCGGACACATTCTGCCGGATGGCCGCGGCGATCTGCTCATCGGGCGCGCCCGAACGCAGCAACTGCTTCACATCCGTTTCCTCGATCGCAAACAGACAATAGCGTATTTTGCCGTCGGAGGTGAGCCGAAGGCGATTGCAGTTGAGGCAGAACGGCTTGCTGACGGAGGCAACGAATCCGACTGTGCCCCGGCCGTCGGCATAAGCGAAGTCGGTGGCTGGTGCGCGCAGATCGCGGTCGGGAATCTCGACGAGCGGCGAGATCTCGCGTGAAAGCAGTGCCGCGATGTCATCCGCCAGCAGAACCTTGCTCCGGTCCCAGATGGACTGCGCATCGAGCGGCATGAATTCGATGAAACGCGGCTCGAATCCGCGCTCGCGGCAGTAGTGCGCCATGGGCAGGATGTCCGGTTCGACCAGACCCTTCACTGCGACGATGTTGATCTTGATGCGATCGAAGCCGGCGCGCACGGCCGCATCGATTCCGGCCAGCACGCGCGGAAGATCGTCGCGCCGTGTGATCCGTTTGAACCGCTCGCGATCGAGTGTGTCGAGATGAATATTGAGCCGGCGCAGACCAGCGGTATGGAGGGCCCCCGCCTGCTGTTCGAGCAGGACCGCGTTGGTGGTCAGGGCGAGGTCGTGAATGCCCGGGATCGCCGCAAGCCGCTCAATGAGCCGGGGCAGGTCGCGCCGCAGCAGCGGCTCCCCGCCAGTCAGACGCAGTTTGTGGACGCCGAGACTCGCGGCCACCCGTACGAATCGCTCGATCTCTTCGAACGTCAGGATATCTGCGCGCGGCGCGAAGCCCGTCTCGTCTTCCGGCATGCAGTAGAAGCAGCGAATGTTGCAGCGATCGGTCACGCTGACGCGGAGACTGTCGTGCAAACGGCCGAAATGATCGACAAGCGCCGAAGGCATTACTTCACTTCCAGCATACGCTGGATCGGGACCAGTGCCCGGCTCATGAGGTCCTCGGGCAACTCGACTCGCGGCCTCAGTTCGAGCAGCGCGTCGCGCAGCTTCTCCAGCGTGTTCAGCCGCATGTAGGGACATTCGCTGCAGTTGCAGTTCTCGTTCCGGACGTAATGGAACTTTTTTGCGGGAGCGACGCGCTCGAGCGAAAAGTTGATGCCGCTCTCGGTCATGACAATGAATTCGGGAGCGGGGCTGGCGGCTACGTATTCGATGATGGCCGAAGTGGACCCGACGAAATCCGCGTGGCGAAGCACCGATTCCGTGCACTCGGGATGGGCGACGACGAGGGCCCCGGGAAATTTCGCCTTCGCATCCAGCAGCCGGCGCGCCGGGAAGGTCTCGTGCACCACACAGGCGCCCTGCCAGATTTTCATGTTCTCGCGGCCGGTCTGCTGCTTGACGTAGTTGCCGAGATTGCGGTCGGGAAGGAAGAGAATCGGCTTTTCCGCGGGGATGGAGTTCACGATTCGGACGGCGTTGCGGGAGGTGCAGAGAATATCCGATTCGGCTTTGACTTCGACAGAAGTGTTGATATAGCTGACGATGACATGATCGGGATGGCGGCGCTTGAAATCGCGAATGGGCCCGACGGGACAGCTTTCCACCAGGCTGCAACTGGCATTCTGATCCGGTACGACCACGATCCGGGAAGGATTCAGGACCTTCGCCGTCTCCGCCATGAACCAGACGCCGCAGAACGCGATGACGTCGCCCTCGGCTTCGCGCGCTCTTCGGGCCAGTTCGAGGCTGTCTCCGACGTAATCAGCGAGTTCCTGGATTTCCGCATCCTGATAGTGATGTGCAAGCAGGATGGCATGACGATCGTGCTTTAACTCCAGAATGTCTTCAGCGATCGTTGTAAACGGGGCAATCATAGACGCGGAGGCCGCGCCTTCATCTTATCAATGCGCGTGTAACCGCCGATTAACTGTTGGATGCCGCCGGACCGTCTGACGACTCACACTGGCCGCCCGTTTTCGCGGGGGTGAACGGGGCGGGGAACGATGTCCCCGCCCGGCTGGTATGTGCTTGTTTTAAAGCGCGTTCAGGAACGCCACCAGGTCGGCTTTTTCCTGATCCGTCAGGCCGATCGCAAACCGCGTGTTGTAGAAATCGAGCACATCGGAGAGCGTCCGGGCGGAACCGTTGTGGAAATAGGGCGCCCGGGCAGCGAGTCCACGAAGAATCGGGCCCTTCATCTTGCCGACATCCGTCCACTTGCCTGTAATCAGGGCGCGGCCGGGATCGGTGGTATCCACGGTTTCGCCCGTGGTTTTGTTCCGCAGCGTAATGACGGGTAAATAGCTGACTCCAAGGGAATTGCTCGGGTCCGAAACCC
>CAZXCO010000087.1:0-5105 GCA_964639095.1 uncultured Solibacteraceae bacterium | reverse complement strand
TTTCACTTCGGTCTCCGATCTCTCCAGAAAACTCATGAAGTATATCCGCGTCTACGCCAAACAGGCGAAGCCATTTCGCTGGACCTATTCCGATCCCACTCGCCGCATCAAGGTTACGGAATCATCGAGATGAGTCACTAGGGGCACTTCCGGTTACACACTTCCGGTTACACAATGGCCTCGAAGGAACTCTGCCGGCCCGACCCCGACGAACTGCTGCGCCGCATTACCGCCCAGGAGGCGCACGAGCGCCACGGGCGGCTGAAGGTCTTCCTCGGCTACGCGCCGCGCGTGGGCAAATCTCTTCGGATGTTCGATGAAGGAACGCGGCGGAAGAAGCGCGGGCAGGACGTGGTCGTCGGCGCCATCCAGGCCAGAGGATCGGCGGAACTCTCCGAACTCATACGCGAACTTGAAATCATTCCGCCCCGGCCCGTTGATGGTGCGGACACCATCGACGTCGATGCAGTTCTGCGCCGCGCCCCTGAGGTCTGCCTGGTGGACGAGCTGGCGCGCAGCAATCCTCCGGGGAGCCGCTACGCCCATCGGTGGCAGGAGGTCGAAGAACTCCGCCGGCATGGCGTCAACATGATCGTCGCGCTCAACCTGCAGCACATCGCCGAACAGCAGGACGCGGTCGAACGCATCACGCATCGCCGGTCGGCCAGCTCCGTGCCGCAGTCCTTCATTCAATCGGCCGACGAAATCGTCATCGTGGACGTTCCTGCCGAAGACCTTTCCGGGCGCGAACTGACGGGGAGCCTGAGCGCCGCGCAGCTCTCCGAGCTTCGGGAGCTGGCTCTGCTTCTTGTGGCGCAATCCGTCGAGGAACAATTGCAGCGCTACATGGATGCGCACGGGATTCGCCAGAGCTGGGGAACGCAGGAACGGATTCTGGTCTGCATCACGCCACGCAGCAAAGCGCGAGGGATGCTGGAGAGCGGCGCCCGGGCGGCGCAGCGATTTCACGGGCAGCTATTGGCGGTCTCGGTCAAATCGGGCGATCTGAGGCGTGGCGCGGATGAGGCCGTGGAGGAGAGCCTCGAACTTGCTCGCAAGCTCGGGGCCGAAGTTCACGTCATTGGCGGCGGCGAATCGGGCAGCGCGAAGGATCCGGTCGGCGAAATCATCCGGTTTGCGCGGGAGCAGCGCGTCACGCAGCTCTTTATCGGCCATTCGCAGCAGAGCAAATGGAAGTTCTGGGTGCGGAATCCGGTGGATAGACTGATCAGGGAGGCCGAAGGCATGGACGTCAGGATATTTCCCAGTGCAAGTGCTCCCGCGGCCTGATGGAATCGCCAAAGAAGCGGGGCAAACTCAGAATCTTTCTGGGATACGCCGCGGGCGTCGGTAAAACCTACCAGATGCTGACGGAAGCGCGGGAGCTCAAGCTCCAGGGCGTGGACGTGGTTATCGGCTACTTCGAGCCGCACGGGCGCGCGGAAACGATTGCGCAGACGCGCGGTCTGGAATTCGTGCCGCGCCGCGTCCATGAACATCGCGGAGCCGCATTCGAAGACATGGATACGGATGCCGTGATCGCGAGGCATCCACAAGTCGCGGTGATCGACGAGTTTGCGCATACGAACGTCCCCGGCGCGGCCCGCGCGAAGCGATGGGAAGATGTAATGGCCATCCTGGATGCCGGAATCGACGTGCTGACCAGCCTCAATGTTCAGCACATCGAGAGCCTCAACGACCAGGTGTGGCACGTGACCGGCATCCGCGTGCGCGAGACCGTTCCCGACTGGGTGGTGCAGGAAGCCGATGAAGTTGTCATGGTGGACGTTACCCCGCGCGCCCTGCTGCACCGTCTGGAGCGCGGCGTCGTTTACTCTCCGGAGAAGGCGCTGCGGGCGCTCGAGAATTTCTTCACCGAGTCGAACCTGACTGCGCTGCGCGAACTGGCGCTCCGGCAGACCGCGCGGCAACTGGAAGAGCGGCGCGACGAGCTGCGCTTGCCGCAGCCGGTTCCCACGCCGGAGCCACCCCGCCACGAGAGCATCCTGATCTGGCTCACGCCGCACCCGTCGACCGCCATGCTGATTCGCCGGGGGCGGCGCGTCGCCGATTACCTGAATTCCGCCTGCACGGCGCTTTTTGTCGCCCGGGATTCCACGATGGCGGACCTTTCCCCGGCGGAAAAAATGGCTATCGAGCGGCACTTGAATTTCTGCAAAAATCTGCACATCAACCCGGAAACAATCGAGAGCCGCGAGCCCGCGCTCGCGGTGGCCGCCTGGGCACGCGAGCATGGCATTACGCAGATCTTCGTCACTCGTGATGCACCGGAGGCGTTGAAACTGGTGCATCTTGCGCGCGACATGCAGGTGACCATCGTCTCCGAACGGGTCCGCTCAGGAGCCTGACGAGTCGTTTGGCTACTTCGGTGCAGGTTGTTCAGCGCTGGAGCAGTCTATGCGAAAAGAACAAGACCGGGAACCCAGCGATGCCGCGCGCCGGACCGAAGTGCCGCGACAATCCGATCTGGCCGAAGGCGAACGCAAAACCGTGGAAGAGTCCATCCGGATTCATGAGCAGAAAGGGGACTTGCCGAAAGAGCCGCCGGACGGCGGCGCGCGCGACAAGTCCTGAGAGACGCGTCAGGCGGCGCGTGTCCCTGCGCGCCGGCGGTAACGGCCCATGAGTGTAGCTTCTTCGAGAATGTGGCCTTCAATGGCGCCTTCGACCTCCTGCCGCGTCAGTCCGCCCGGCATATCCGTATCGGTATCAAGCGCATAGAGGTGAAAGAAATACCGGTGAGTGCCGCTGGGAGGTTGTGGACCGCCGTAGCCGCAATCACCGAAACCGTTCACCCCCTGCCGTATATTGCCCGGAAGTTCCGGCCTGGAGGGAAGCCGGTCCTTCAGTTCGTTCGTCTTCGGATCGATGCCGTATACGATCCAATGCGTAAACAGTCCCGAGGGCGCGTCCGGATCGTCGACGATCAATGCCAGACTTCTGGTTTCGTCCGGGACCCCCGTCCACGTCAGCGGTGGCGAAACATTGCCGCCTTTCTTCGAGTGGATCCCGGGAATCGTGCCTTCGTTCGCGAAGGCCGTGCTCGTCAGCTTCAGTGCCATGTCTCCTCCTGAACGAACTTTCGGTGCAATCGCAACACCAATTCCGGCAGGACGGTGAAACATTCCCGGTTTGCCGGCCGCGTGGCCGGTTTTTGCGACGGATGCGATGCGGGTAAGGAATATGGCTGCAAAACAGGAGTTGTTGCATTTTCTCGATCGAAGCGTTTTCAATCCCATTCTGAGCGCATCGCCCGGGAGCTTCGGCGAGACAGACCGGAAAACGCTTCTGGATGTTCAGAAACGCACCAGAAGCGAACAGGACAGATTCCGCCATTATGGGAGCGCCGGGGAACTGATCGAGAACTATAAGCGCGATCTCACATCACCTGCGGCAAAACGCGTAAACAAAAAACTGGAGAAGCTTCACCTCCCCACTCTGCCCTCGGTGAAAGAACGGTTCCTGAAGATTGCCGGCGCTGAAGTCAGGGGCTCCAGAGGAACAGCGGCGCGCCGAATTACTTCGTAATCTGTTCTTTATATGTTTTCGGATCGTGGGGCCCGAAACCCTCGTGTCCGCCGTTCCGGTCGATGTTGTTCTCGTCGCAGGCGAACTCCATCAGTTCCTGTTCTGCGGGCATCCGCGTGAAGACGCGGTCGAACGTGAACGGGCGCGTGTAGAACTTCGGGTCCTCCACCGTCACCGAGTGCGCCAGATGCGTGGCGTCCACGCGGCGCCATTTCTCCACCACATGCATGTCCGCGCTGTGCGGATGCGCGTCGTCGTCGAGCCAGCTCAGCTTGTCTTTAAATCCGACCGAATCGACGACGAACGTGTCGCCATCCCATTTCCCGATTCCGTTCCCGAAGAACGAGGGCTCGATGTCTTTGGGATGCGACCGGCCATCGACTGGAATCGACCGGAAAGTGTTCATCAGTTCGTAGAGAAACACCATGCGGGTGGGCGTCTGCACGATTTCGAACGGCACGCCGCTGATGCTGGCCCTCGGGATTCCCGCGAACAGGCAGAGGCCCTCCGGATTGATGGTCTTCGCCTTGTTGTACTCGTACGCCGCTTTCCCCGCCGGCGTGAAGATCGCGGCGAATCCGCCGGGAACGTTTTTGTCCATGTTGCGCAGCAGCGGACCCTTCCAGAAGCCGGAAAGATCCGGCTTGCCGTCCGGGGTTCGCGGCGCTTTGGACGGGGCTTTGGACTGAGCCGCGGCGGATGGAGGCAGCGCCGGTATCAGCAGAGCCAGAGCAAGGCAAACAGCAGAGGAGCGAAGTCTCACGTCGATTCTCCTCCATCCATAATAGTGATTACGATAAATTTGGAGGTCCGCCATGAGAATTCGTCCTGCCCTGCTCGCCGCGAGCGCCGGAGTAATGGGGATACTGGCCGCTCTGCCGCTTTCTGCGCACCATTCTTTTTCCGCCGAGTTCGATGGATCGAAGCGGATCGAGCTGAAAGGCGTGGTGACCAAACTGGAATGGGCCAACCCGCACACGTTTTTCTACATCGACGTGAAAGACGGCAAAGGCGGCGTCGTGAACTGGGCCTGCGAGACGAATGGCCCGAACGGACTCATCCGGGCCGGATGGAAACGCAATTCCCTCAAGGTCGGCGATATGGTCACTGTCGACGGCTATCGCGCCAAAGACGGCTCGAACATGATGGATGCGCGGCTCGTCACTCTTCCGGACGGCCGCAAAGTGTTTGCCGGTAATTCGGACGACGGCGGCCCCGGAAAGTAGCTCTCGGGCGGCGAAAAGCCCCGGTCAGAACAAGCGTTCCTGCTTCTTCAGATTGCCGAACGTGCCGATATTGGCGATCGAGAAGGCGAAACGATAAGAGGTGTCGTCCCGCGCCGCCCCGATGTTGAAGCGCCGGTATTCGACGCTGAAGCCGCAGCAGTCCGTGTTGTAGGTGACCTGAGCGACAGCGAACTCCTGAATGCCCAGCCGGTAGTCGTAAATGGTGGAGACCGCCGCATTCCAGCCTTTGCGGTTCGGATCGCCGTAGCCGACCTGGGCGCGAACCTGATTGGCGGGTGGGGCCACAACCGGGTCCGGCCGAACCAGATT
>CAZXCO010000086.1:0-13050 GCA_964639095.1 uncultured Solibacteraceae bacterium | reverse complement strand
TGACTCGTCTCCGCGGCGCCCGAATCCGTCAGGCGCTGCAGCGCGTCGATCTTTCGCGCATACTCGTCGAAGGTGGCGCGGTAAGCATTTCTTAAAATTGCGTCGATCGGCATACCTGAAGCCATCACATTTATTTAGACGATCCGAACCATTGGAGGGTTCGCGCTTTCCGGCGGAATTTAATGATGCCGCGACCGCCGTAAAGGAATTCTCAAATCCCCCTGCCCTTTGCCGATAAGTCTTCTGGATGGACTCTCTGCTCGAGAACACGCAGAGGATTTTCGAAGTCGCCCGGAACGCCGGAGACGGAGACCCGCAGGATTTCGCGCTGCTGATCGGGGAAGACGGAGGGTTGCGCTTCATTATGGAAACGCCCTTCTCCATCGAGGCCGCCGCGATCCACGGCGGCGCCCGGAGCGCCTGGCGCATTACACGCTCACGCGATGGCGTCCGCGTCGAGGGCCGCAGCGGCAACCGGAACTGTCTGTTGAGGGAACAGAGCGCGCGGTGTGAGCTGCTCCCGGATCTGCCGCGCTACTGGATCACTTCGCCGCTTCTGACCGGCTCGGAACCGGCATCCTGAACGGTCCCGGGAGCCACGGCATCCGCGACGCGACGCGCATATAACGGCGACCGCGCCAGCACAATGCCCCACAGAGCGTGCCCGACCTCGAGCTGGCGGTCGGGCGCGTAGAGCGTGACCAGCGGATTCAGGTGCTTCCAGAGCGAATCGAAAAACAGAAAGTAGACCACAAGCCCGGCGGCCGCTCCGTATAACCGCAGCCAGGGAGTCTGCGCGTCCCGCAGAATAAAACCCCACAGAGCGCCCAGACTGCCGTAAATCGCGATCAGCAGGGCGAGACCCGCCCAGGACGTCCGCACCAGTTGGTCGCGGTAGACGCCGCTGCCGAAAAAAGTTGTCGCAAAGAGATTGGGAACGACCCAGATCGAGCGGCCGTGGATCAAAGAGCCGATCGCCAGACAGGCGAAAAGCACCAGCGACCCCAGCACTCCCGCCTGCAGGCCCGCCAGTACATGGCGCAATCCGAGGAGCCTTCCGGCGCCGGCGCCGCTTTCATTCGCCCCATACATTGCTACCTCAAGCCTATACTGGCGGGTAGGGAAAGGCAAAAACCCTGCCTGGGTCCGGTGATCGATGAAGCGTCGCGTGGTGATTACAGGTATTGGCGCGGTGAGTCCCAACGGTATCGGCAGGGAAAACTTCTGGCAGGCGACAAAGCTCGGGAAGAGCGGCGTCCGCCGGATCACACGCTTCGATCCGGCCCGCTTTCAGGTGCAGATTGCCGGAGAAGTCGTCGACTTCGATGAGACCGCGCACATCGCGCCGAAGGAGCGGCCGCACGTTTCGCGTTGTGTTCCGCTGGGTATTGCGGCAGCCAGGGAAGCCGTGGCCGATGCCGGCATGGAACCCTCGCGCATGAATCGGGACGAGCTCCGCCGGATCGGCGTGCTCATTGGCTCCGGCGGCGGTTCGCAGGAATTTACCGAACAGCAATACCGCCTGTATTACGGCGGCAACGAGAAGCAGTGCAGCGTTTATACGATCCCGACATCAACCATCGGAACGCTGGCGAGCGAGATCTCGATGCGGTTTGGTTTTCGCGGCCTGAGCCATATCGTCTCGACCGGCTGCACCTCGTCCACCGATGCTCTCGGATACGCGTTCCGGAACATTCAGTGGGGCACGCTCCCCTGGATGCTGGTAGGCGGCGTGGACGCGCCGATCGCGCCCCTGATTCTGCGCGGCTTCATGGTGATGCGCATTCTGACGTCGAACTGGAACCGGGAACCGCAGCGCGGATCGCGCCCGTTTTCCCGCGATCGCAGCGGCTTCGTGCTGGGCGAGGGCGCATGGTTCTTCATCGTTGAGGATTATGAGCATGCCAGAGCTCGCGGCGCCCGCATTTACGGGGAGATCGCGGGCTACGCCTCGACCTGCGAGGCCTACCACCGCGTACGTCTGGAAGAATGTGGCGAAGAGCCCGCCCGCACCATGCAAATGGCCATGGAGGAAGCCGGCGTCGCTCCCGAGGCGGTGGGGTACATCAACTATCACGGGACTTCGACCGAGTTGAACGACCGGATCGAGACGCGGGCCACGCGGCTTGCCTTTAACGGACATGCTTACCGTCTGGCAGGGTCTTCGCTGAAGAGCCTGATCGGTCATCCGCAGGGCGCGTGCGGGGCCGCGGGAGTCGCCGCTACGTTGCTCACGATGCGCGACGGCGTCGCCGCCCCGACAATCAATCTCGATGATCCGGACCCGGAGTGTGATCTCGACTACATTCCGGATCGCGCGCGAACACTGGACTGCGAGTACGCACTCGCAAACTGCATTGCCTTCGGAAGCAAGAACTCGGCCCTGGTTTTGCGGAAGATTTGATTCCGGACTTAGTTGGTGCGGATCAGAGTGGAAATCCGCCGGGCGGCGGTTTGGGCATCCTGCGCCACTTCGGCTTTGATCGATTCAGCATCCGCCATGGCGTCGTTCCATAAGTCCCGGAGCCGCACGGGGGCCAGGCTCATTTGCAGGCGGAGCGCCTCGAGATCGTCTTCGAGCGAGGTGATCCCGGCCCGCAGTTCGAATCGCGTCGCCGGAGCGATCACCCCGAGCCTCTCGCCGTCAGACTGTTTTCTGACGGCGGCGGCCAGGAGCGCGACCGAAAAAAGAAGTAATAACAAAGGCCTGGACACAATCAAAACCAACGGTACCAGTATGCTCAGGACCAGATACCGGTACAAGATTGTCGAAAGTTGAATGCAACCAGGTCAACGGCCGTGCGGGGAAAACAACGACGAAAACAAAAAACCGGCAGGCACCCGGAGGAGAGTGCCTGCCGTCTCACCAAATAAGCCATCAGACGCTCGGAGGAGTGCGCCTGTTGGCTGGACTGCTTTTTGCCCGCGTATGAGGATGAGTCATGCGCAGAAGCAGTACCACTTGTGAAAACTCTCGGAGGACCGTATCCCCCCTGTCGTCAGTGACGATTCGCTGTTCGTATGGGTTACGAAGCCGGAATCCGGAGGGTGATCAAACCCACCGAGTTATATCACTCCGGTAACGATAACATGAAAATGTACACTCTTCAAAAAACTTTATAGTCTACACGCGTGGGAACAGGCAGTTTATCCAGGTGTGCCAATTTGCAGCAGTGGTGGTCTAAACTGGGAAAGTCAATCCGTGGCGGAATGGCGGAACTGGCAGACGCACCAGACTCAAAATCTGGCGTTCTTCACTGAACGTGTGGGTTCGACCCCCACTTCCGCCACCAATCCATCTGCTGAAAACAAGTAGCTTAGGGCGCGATTTTCAACGACGGTCCCGTTCAAAACTGCGATGCGCTCATTCTTTTCGGGGTGTCCTCAGGCTCGTCAGCCGGGCTGCCGCCAGCATTTGAGGCAGAGGAACGCACTGGCTGGCTGAGAATCTTGCCGGCCAGCTCTTCCGGCCCCAGCAAAAGGTCGGCGGCATCCCGCGGGCGAACGGAAAGCTGGATCGCCCAGACATCGCGGTAATGGGGGGCGACCCCGGCGCGATAAGCCCGCAGAACGCGCCGTGCCGCCGCAACAACATCCTGGTTGTTTACAAGAGTCACTAAAACATAGGTGTCGAACGGTAAGCCTCGGTATCAGGGATTAGGCCGAATAGACCCAGGTTTTTAACGCAGCATGCCCAGGATTTTTCCGGGGGACAGTGCCCCGGCCTTCAAACGCCGGCCTTCAAACGCCGGAAAGAAATCCGGCTTCCCACGCGGGGTCGCGTCTCGGCTACACTGGAAGAGCATGGGTGTAAAGGCCCGCAGAGTGCGAAAATCACCGGAAAATCTGGCGGCGGAAGCGTACGTGACGGTTCGCGAGCGCATTCTCCACGGCAAGCTTGCGATCGGGCAGATTATCTCCCGCCGGAAACTCGCCGCGGAACTTGGGATGAGTTTGCTTCCGGTGTCGGAAGCCCTGATCCGGCTCCAGCACGAAGGTCTTCTCGAAAGTCAGCCGCGCGTTGGCACGCGCGTACGGGTGCCGACTCGTCCGGACGTTCAGGGCCACTATGTGATTCGCGAAGCTCTGGAGTCCCAGGCCGCGATGCTCTTCGCGACCGAGGCGACGGCCGAAGAACGCGCCGAGCTCATGGAACTGGCGGCGCGCGTCGATGCGCTCTCGCCGCAATCCGACGGTGACCGCTTCATCTATTCCCGTCTGCACGACAAGCTGCATGCGCGGATCGCCGAATGCGCGCGTTGTCCCGCGCTGGCTGAAGTCATCAGCCGGACCTCCGCACTGGCTGCAACCTGGTTGTGCGCGACCCGGCGTTCCTCGCGAGCCAATCCGCCGACACATCACCAGGATCTGATGAAGGTGCTCGTGACCGGCACACCCGCCGAGGCCGTCGAGGCCATGCGCGCGCATATCCGCTTCAGTATGGAGAACGCACTGAGGCGGCTTGAGCTCTACTTCCGGCTGCAGCAGGAGTATCCGCAGAAGTACACGCGCACCACGAAGAAGCAATCGCTTTCTTTGGAGTCGTTTCTTTTGGCGGAATCGGCTGCGACCTGGGATCCGCATCGCCAGGAATCGTCTCTCTGACGGGCCGCTGTAAGATCACCCTCATCGGAATCTTCCGGGGGGCGACTTTGTGACTCGTCCGTGCCCGGACCTGCTCATCGTGGTCCCCACGTTCATCGCATTCTGTTTGTCCGCATGAAGAAGGCGGCGCCAGCGCGGCTGGTCTAAGGACCGAAGGCGCGCGAGGAACACGACTGCGAGGGGCAGCCGCGCTTTCCAAAGGGAGTCAAACGGCAGTCTGCTTCAGGCGACCCACGGTGCCTGATCCACATCTCACCTCTTCAACCCCTCTCCGCGCAGCGAAAAACGACCTTGGATGGCAACGCTGTCACATGCGAGTAATCTTCTCCATCCTCTTGATTTTGCCTCAGTTATTGCGTTTTGTCAGCCTGTGACATATCTTAAAACAGTATTTGACATATCTGTAAACGCTATGATAATCTTCCACACAGACTAAATCGCTGGTGTTCGACGCTTCGCGCTCCGAACCAACTTTTTGAGGCTTCAAATTTGGAACAATGCCGATTTATCGCTCGATTGATTTCAGTTAGTCCGGCGCAAGTGCGTCACGGCGCCGGCGAAGCCCGGATCTCTCTCAGCGGCTTACGGCAAATCAAACGCTCAGTGGTAGATCAATGTATCGCGCACTATTAAAGATCATCTGGCTCCCCGCCGTCCTTCTTGCGGCGCCGTTTCTCCAGGGACAACAATCCCATCTCCAGAAAATTACCATCAACTATCCCGCCCGGACCGGCACAACCTGGCCTCTCTATATCGCGAAGGAAGGCGGTTACTACCAGAAATACGGACTGGACGTGAAACTCGTCTTTGGCGTTCACCCCGCGGGCATCGCGATGCTTGTCAGCGGCGAAGCGGCCATGACGAACTACACGATGGAACAGGCCATGGAGGCCGCTTCCAGAGACGGCTCGCTCGAGTTTGTCGCCAGTTCGTTCAAGAAGAGTTTGTTCTCGCTGATGGCGAAGAAAGGCATCGCGAGCGCGCGCGATCTGAAGGGCAAGCGCATCGGAGTCAGTCAGATCGGTGATGCCCCCTATAATTACGCGGTCAGTCTGCTGGCAAAATTCGGGCTGAAGCCGAGAGATGTCGAGTGGATTCCGATCGGCTCCGACGTGAACGGGAGAGCCGCTGCTCTGATCAGCGGCCGCGTTGACGCAACGATGCTCACCGCGCCCGTTTACTTCAAGGTGGAAGCGCAGGGCTACAAGAGTCTCGCAAACATCAGCGATTACGACGATATCTATGCGCCCACGGTCTACCTGTTCAAGAAGAGCACACTCGCGGCCAATCCGAAGCTTGCCGAATCCATCATCAAAGCTCAGGCCGAGGCAATCAAGCGCTTCTATGACGACAAGGCGTTTGCGGTGAAGACTTACATGAAATACAGCGCGCCGGGCGAACAGGTCGCCGATGTCGAGCGCGTCTACGACCATTATTCCAAAGGCAACACCTTCGAGCGTGTGCCTTACGTATTGGCCCCGGCCGTTCAATATCAGATCGATCACGCGCCGGACGCGCAGGTGGCCGAGCAGATGAAAGCTTTCGACTTTCACAAAGTGATCGACAACAGCATTGTCCGCCGCCTGGTCAACGAAGGCTTTTTCGAAAAGCTGTTCGGCCCGGGCATCAAGGCGGAGGAACAGGCAAAAGCCCGGATCGCCTACGGGCGCTAAGAAACGCGCTCCCTGCACGGGAGACCGCCCTGAAAGGAAGGTTGCCACGTGAAAAAATCTTTGATGGAATCGAGCTTCAGTCTGCTTGCGGTCTGCGCCGCGCTGCTTTGTGCCTATACGCCGGCTTCGGGACAAACGCCCGCAGGAAAGACGGACGCTCCGCGAGCTCGTCCAAGACGGGACAGGGCTCCGACCGGCCCGGCACCCCGCACGGCCGACGGAAAACCGGACCTTTCAGGAGTCTGGGGCACCGACCGGCCTCTGGTCGTCGATATCGCCGGGGCGCTGCCGAAAGGCGAGACACTGCCGCTTCAGCCCTGGGCCGCCAAACTGACAAAGGAGCGTCTCTCCAAAGACGACCCTGAAGCGAATTGCCTTCCTACCGGCGTACCGCGGCTGGCGCCCTATCCGATGAAGTATGTCCAGCTACCCAACCTTTTCATCATTCTTTTCGAAGGGAACATCCACAGTTACCGCCAGATCTTTCTGAACCGGACCGAACATCCCAAAGATGCCAACCCAACCTGGTATGGGGATTCCATCGGGCACTGGGAGGGAGACACACTGGTGGTGGATACCACCGGTTTCAACGACAAGAGCTGGTTTGATTTTGCCGGCCATCCTCATACCGAGAAGTTGCACACGATTGAACGGTTCCGCCGAACGGACTTCGGCCATATCGAATATAAGGTCACGATCGACGACCCCGGCGCTTATACACGTCCATTTACTCTTACAGCACATTTCCCGCTGCAGGTGAATGGGGAAATCATGGAATACATCTGCAACGAAGACAACAAGGATGTCAATCATCTCACCGGCTTCGACCCGCCGACGCTGAACGACGGACGTGGAGGCGCTAATCCAGCGCGGTGATTGTGAAAAAAGGAATGAATATGCGATTCGCGAAGATCACGCTTTGTCTGCTGCTGGCCGCCGGGGCCGTGTTTGCCCAGGGCGATCGCGGAACCATCACCGGCACGATATCGGATTCGACAGGAGGGGCGGTAGCCAGCGCGGCCATTACCGCCAGGAACTCAGAAACAGGCGCGAGTTACCAGACTGTCAGTACGGCGACCGGAAACTATACTCTTTCCGAGCTTCCCGCCGGTTCTTACCAGCTTTCCACAACAGTACCGGGTTTCAAGAAATATGTGCGGAGCGGCATAACGGTTCTGGTGGCCCAGACCCTGCGAATCGATGTTGCGCTCGAAGTCGGCGAGGTCAGCGAATCGGTTACGGTACAGGCCGATGCGGCTCTGCTCAAGACGGAGGGCGGCGAAACAAGCCATAATGTCACCTCCGAACGGCTGGACGATCTCCCCGTGCTCGGCATCGGGTCCAGCCAGGCGGGCAGTGCGGGTATCCGGAACGAACTGGCGGTTGTCCAGGTTATTCCCGGCACTTACTCGGCGCTCAACAGCATTATCAAGATCAACGGATCGCCGAGTAACACCATGTCCATCCGCATCGAAGGCCAGGATGCGACGAACGGCTACGTCCCGGCAACTCCGGCCCAGAATCAGCCGAGCGTGGATGCGATTCAGGAATTCGCCGTTCAGACCAGCAACTTCGCCGCGGAGTACGGTCAGGTCGGAGGCGGCTTCTTCAACCTGACGATGAAATCCGGCACCAACCAGTTCCATGGAAGCGCCTATGACTACTTTGTCAACGAGGCGCTCAACGCGGGCCAGCCTTTCACCAACAACGGTCACGGCGGTCTGGTCAACCCGGTCGCGCGCCGGAACGACTATGGCTTCACCATCGGCGGTCCCGTCGCGATTCCGAAAGTCTACAACGGGCGCGACAAGACGTTTTTCTTCTTCAACTGGGAACAGTACCGCGAAACCAATCAGATCAGCACGCAGGCCATTACGGTTCCGACGGCGGCTTATCGCCAGGGAGACTTCAGCCAGGCTTTGACCGGCCGCAATCTGTGCCCGAAATCGAATCTGAATTGCGACCCGCTGGGGCGGCCGATTCTGGAAAACACCATTTATGACCCGACGACGCAGTCCGTGGCGCCCAATGGTCAGATCGTACGGAATCCTTTCCCCAACAACACCATTCCCGCCAGCATGCTCGATCCGGTGGCGCTCAAGGTTCAAGCCCTGCTTCCGCCGGCCACCAACCCGAATGCTCTGGTCAGCAACGGAATTTATCCTTATCCCAGCCAGCGGCTGACGGAAATTCCCGCTGTGAAGATCGACGAACTGATCAGCCCGAACGACAAGCTGTCGTTTTACTGGTCCGAGACAAAGACGGCCAATGCGTTGAATCCGACGCTCGGCGGCTCGGATGGTCTGCCGCAGCCGGTCACAGCGGCCATCGGAACTTACGACCATACGCACACGTTCCGGCTCAATTACGAACGAACGATTTCTCCCACGCTCCTGCTGCACATGGGCGCGGGTTACATGTGGAAGTTTTTCAACGATAATCCGGAGACCACGAACAACAATCCTCTGGAGCAGCTCGGCCTCGCCGGCGCCACGGTGAACCGTTTGTTCCCGGCGTTTGGGTTCCCGACCAGCCAGCCGCAGGGCGGCGTCAAGAATCTGGGCGATGCCTCCAACCGCAATATCTGGTATGAGAAGCCAACGGCCAACACTAGTCTGACGTGGGTCAAGGATAACCACACCTATAAGTTCGGTGGAGAAATGCGGCTCGACGGTCTGCCGACCCAGCTCTATACCGATACGGACGGCAATTTCGCGTTCACCGCGGCGGAGACGGGCCTTCCCTCCACTCTGGGGCAGGGTCTGAGCGGCGGCAGCGTCGGATTTCCCTATGCCAGCTTTCTCATGGGCCGCGTCAATTCGGTGACCATCAGCAATCCGGTCAGCCTGCGGCTCGGCAAGAAACAGTTGGGCTTCTTTGCGCAGGATAGCTGGAAGGTCAGCCGTAAGTTCACGCTGGATTACGGACTCCGGTACGATTACTCGACTTACCTCAAAGAATCGAACGGCGCCATTCCCGATTTCTCGCCGGTGACACCGAATCCCTCGGTGGGCGGCCTGCCTGGCGCGGTTGTTTTCGAAGGCGAGGGGGACGCGCGCTGCAATTGCACGCTCGCGCATAATTATCCCTGGGCCTTCGGGCCTCGCCTGGGCGCCGCTTATCAGATCAATTCCAAGACGGTTCTGCGTGCCGGGTGGGGTCTTGTTTACTCGGGCACCCCCGACAATTACAGCCTTTCGTCCTCGATCGCGAGCGCCAGCACCGTCGCCGCAACCTCTTTCGGAGATCCGGTGATGACGCTGCGGGCGGGCATTCCCTTCACTCCCAGCCCGTGGCCGGACTACGATCCCGGCCAGTATCCCGCGCCCGGCACAACGACTTCGCCCAAGGTTTATATCGACCAGAATGGCGGGCGTCCGGCCCGGCAGAGCCAGTGGAGCATCGGCATCCAGCGCGAGATTTCGACGAATCTGGCGATCGAGGCCTCCTATGTCGGAAATCGCGGCGTCTGGTGGAATGGCGCCGGGCTCAACGATATCAACGCCAATACGCCGGCAAGACTGGCTTCCTTCGGTCTGGACGTCACGAATCCCGCCGATCAGGCGCTCCTGGCTGCTCCTCTGACTTCGGCCATCGCGGCTTCACGGGGCTTCAACAAGCCGCCCTATCCGGGCTTCCCGATGGGCGATACGGTAGCCCAGGCGCTCAGGCCGTTCCCGCAGTTCGGTTCGATCATCGACCTGTGGTCGCCCGTCGGCAAGACCTGGTATGACTCCCTGCAGATGAAGCTGACGAAACGGTACTCGCACGGACTGACCTTCAGCGGCAATTTCACCTGGCAGAAGGAACTGACCATCGGCTCCGACTCTGCCATCGGACCCGGCGTCAGTCTGGGGACGACTCCCATCAATGACGCATTCAACCGGCAGGTCAACAAGGACATCTCGCAGTACGATCAGCCGCTCGTTCTGAATCTCTCGGCCAATTACACGCTGCCCGCCTGGAAGACCAACAAAATTCTCTCCTGGATCGGCCGCGACTGGACGATCGGAACGCTTCTGACCTATTCGAGCGGGCTCCCGATCCTCGCTCCTTATGCCAATAACGCCCTCTGCTCCGAACTGCTGCTCGCCACCTGCAAGGGCACGAACACCGGGACGTTCGCGAACCGCGTTCCGGGCGTGCCGCTGTTCACGCAGGATGTGAATTGCCACTGCTTCGACCCGGCGAACACCTTCGTATTGAATCCCGCCGCATGGACGCAGCCCGGTCCCGGCGAGTTCGGCACGGCCGCGGCCTACTACGACGACTACCGCTACCAACGCCGTCCGGTCGAGAATATGAGCCTCGGCAGGACGTTCCGAATACGCGAGAAAGCGACACTGAATGTCCGAATGGAGTTTACAAACATCTTCAACCGGACGGAAATGAGCAACCCGATCGCGACAAACGCCCAGGCGACGCAGACCACCGTGGGCGGCCGGGCCACGGCGGGCTTCGGCTGGATCAACACCACCGGGGTCGCTGCCCAGTCACGACAGGGCACGATCGTCGCTCGTTTCACATTCTGACGATCCGGCGCTCGCGCCGTATATTCCCGAAAGAACGCCGCTGACCGGAATGCCGGCCAGCGGCGCGCCCGGGCGACAGTCACCGCAACGCAAATCCAATTCCAATGAAGTTAAACCAATCTCGTGTGCCGGCACTGACCGGCCTCATGAAGGAACGCGGCTGGGATCTTCTGCTCCTGTACGGCCACACCTGGCGCAAAGATTTCTTTCGTTATCTCGTCAACCTGAACTTTTCCGGACCGCATAGCCTTGCTGCCATCAGCGGCTCCGGCGAGGTTCAACTTCTGGTTTCCGATCCGTGGGATTTCGAGGGCGCTTCGGTCTCCAGCGGGAATCCGGTCATGCTCGCGCGCGAATTTGCGCGGGGTCTGACGCGGCTGATGGCGGACTGGAAGAGCGCGCGGGTGGCCGTCGCGGGCATGGAATTCATGGAGGCCCGCTTCGTTCAGGCAATCTGCCGCGCACTCGACAGGCCTCCCGTTTCCGGAAGCCCGGCCGTTGAGGAGATTCGCAGAGTCAAACACCCCGATGAAATCGAGCGCATCAAGCAGGCGGCCGTGCTGGCCGATCGCGGATACCAGCATTTCGCGCAGGTGATCGAGGCCGGCATGGCCGAATATGAGCTCGTTGCGGAGGTCGAAGGCTTCCTGAAATCGAACGGCGCGGAAGAAAATTTCATGCTGATTGCCTCCGGCGGCGCCGAAGTGACCGGCATGCGCCCTCCGACCGAGCGGCGCTTCCAGAACGGCGATTTCGTGACTACGGAGCTGACGCCTCAGGTAGACGGCTACTTCGCGCAGATCTGCCGGACGCTGGTTATCGGCGAACCGAATTCCGATCAGCAGAAATCATTCGCCATTTTTGAAGAGGCGCAGAGAGCGGCGCAGGATCTGATCCGCCCCGGAATCGATATTTCGGAAGTGGCCCGGGTACAGAACGACGTATTCCGGCGGTGCGGCTTCGGCGAGTATACGGGGTCGAAGTACACACGGGTTCGGGGGCACAATCTGGGACTGCATCCGGATGAGACGCCTTATGTGCTTGAAGATGTGCACTACACGCTGAAGGAGGGGATGGTCGTCATCGCGCATCCCAACACGTATCTGCCGCTCTCCGGGTACATGGTATTCGGCGACACGCTGCTCATCACGGCCGATGGGTGCGTCTCTCTCAACAAAACGGAAAGGAAACTGTTTCAGAAATGAAGCGAGGCCTCATTGCGTGGGATAGAGCAGAGCTTCCCCCATCTGCTTTCGATATGCGCCTGGAAAAGGTTCGCGGCATCCTCGCCGACACAGGACGCTCCGCCTTGATCGTCTACTCCGATATCTGGCGGTCCAATCAGGCCCGCTACCTTTCCAACTTCATGCCCTACTGGAATCGCGCGCTGCTCGCGATTCCGCTTGAAGGAGATCCGATTCTCTTTTGCGCCTTGTCTCCGCGCACGTATCCGTGGATTCGCTCGGTGACGATTCTCCAGGACATCCGCCCGGGCGCGAATCTTGTCCAGCAGGTGCGTGAAGTCTGTGCCCAGAAAGGCTGGAACAGGATCGTCGCCCTCGATCTCGAACGGCTGCCGCAGGATCTCCACGAAGCGATCACCGCCAGCGGCATTGACGTCAGCGACGCGTCATGGCGCACTATACATCCCGGGCCCGATGAATACGAACTCTCTATGTACCGCCGGGCTGCGAGAATGGCGGGCGAAATTCTGGAAGAAGAACTGCCCTTGGGCGTGGGAATGCGGGATTGCGAATTCGCCGGACGCCTGGAGCGCAGACTTCGCCGGGCCGGCATCGAAGATCTCATGATTCTCCTGAGCCACGCGCAGGCGCCGCCGCTTCCGGCGGCTGGAAATCTTCTGGAAAAGGAGTTTTCCGCGACTCTCGCGCTGGAGTACCGCGGGCACTGGGTCAAGGTGACGCGATCCTCGACGAGCGCCGCCGCTTCGACCTCTTTGGAAAGCCTTTTCGACGAAGCGCTCAGGGCCGCGCCCTGCGCTCATACCGCTTCGCCCCTTCATGTGGAAGTGCTGAGCGGCCTGTATCCCTATGAACCTGCGGGCGAAGGAACCATTGAAAATGGAACGCTGTTCGCGCTGCAGGTGGAGACACAGTGGAACGGGCGCAGGCTGTTTTATGGAGATACCTGTCTGCAAACGGAAAGCGGCGCGAAGCGGCTGTAAGCGCTGTCAGCCGCTTTACTTCGCCTGCTCGTCCAGCTGGCTCTTGAGGTAAGCT
>CAZXCO010000085.1:0-3197 GCA_964639095.1 uncultured Solibacteraceae bacterium | reverse complement strand
AGCGTGGTCGGGGTCATGATGCACTTCCATCAGCAGGCCATCCGCGCCCGCCGCCACCGCGGCGCGCGCCATCGGCGCCACCAGATCGCGGCGGCCGGTTCCGTGAGAAGGATCGGCGACGATCGGCAGATGCGACAGTTTCCGGATGACGGGAATGGCGGAAACATCCATGGTGTTGCGCGTGTATGTTTCGAAGGTGCGAATGCCGCGCTCGCAGAGGATGACCTCGTAGTTGCCGCCCGAGAGAATATACTCCGCCGAGAGCAGCAGTTCTTCAATGGTGGCGGCGATACCGCGCTTGAGCAGAACCGGTTTGCGCAGCCGGCTCAGATCGCGCAGAAGGTTGAAGTTCTGCATATTGCGCGCGCCGATCTGCAGAATATCTGAATACGCCGACAACAGCGGAATCTGCGTGGAATCCATCACCTCGCTGATGACGAGCAATCCCCGCCGGTCCGCCGCCTCGCGCAGGAGCTTCAATCCCTCTTCGCCCAGTCCCTGGAAGCTGTAAGGCGAGGACCGCGGCTTGAAGGCGCCTCCACGAATCACCGTGGCCCCGGCATCCGCGACGATATCGGCTGCACGCTCGATCTGGTCGCGGCTCTCAACGCTGCACGGTCCGGCCATCACGGCCAGTCTGCCGTTTCCGATCTCGACATCCCGGATCTTCACGACGGTTCCCGCCGGGCGGAATCCGCGGCTGGCGAGTTTGTAGGGTGAAATGATCCGATGAACTTCCTGCACTCCCTCCATCAGTTCGACCACGGCGGTATCGAAGTCTTCCCTGCCCCCGACGCCTCCGAGGACGGTGTGGATGACGCCCGTTGAGCGGTGAACGTCGAACCCGTCTTCCACGAGACGGGCGATAATCTTCTCGATCTGCGCCTCTGAGGCGCCCTGCTGCATGACAACAAGCATTTCCGGTTAGTCTTTTGTGTCCTTTACTTCCGCCGGCGTTTCGGCGACGATCCGGTCCTTCTGGACACGGCGCATTTCGTCGATGATTCGCTCGAAAATACGCTTCACCGCGTCCGGGCTGAGTGGACCGTTGTTGTGAGCGGCGATGTTCTCGAAAACCTGGGTCTCCCGCCTCGGCTCGTAGATCGCGAGATGCGCATCTCTCTTCACGCGCCCGATACATTCGACGATGACCGTTCGCTCGTTGAGCAGTTCGACTAATCGCCGGTCGATGAGGTCGATCTTTTCGCGGTGCTGCGCAAGCACGGATAATGCCGTTTTTTCTTCAGTGAAATCGGAAGGCATCGAATTTTAAGATATCGCCCCTTGTTTCGAGCCGGCGTGCGGACCTTCGGCCAGCGGCCGCGCCAGTTCGCGCAGAAACGCCTCCAGTTTCTCCGGATCGCGTTCGATCTGCCGCACGATGGCGCTGCCGACCACGACAGCCTCCACATGACCGGCCAGTTCGGCGACGTGCTCGGGCTTCGAAATCCCGAAGCCCATGGCGAGAGGAAGCGGCGTCAGCGCGCGCATACGCTGGATCAGCGGCAGCGCCGACTCCGCGAGCGTCTTCTGTTCGCCCGTGATACCGGTCCGGGATACCAGATAGACAAAGCCGCTGGAGTATTGGGCGACGAGTTCCAGGCGGCGCTCGGTACTCGTGGGAGCGGCCAGAAAGACGGTATCCAGACCAGCCTCGCGCATCACTTTCACGTAGTCCGCGGCCTCTTCCACGCTGGCGTCGGTCAGCAGACAGCCGTCGATTCCGGCGGCTTTGGCATCCCGCGCCAGCCTGTCGAAGCCGTAACGGAGAGCCGGATTCAGGTAGGTGAAGAGCAGCAGCGGAATTTCGGAATGCCGGCGAACCTCCTCGGCGATCTCGAGCACCTTCGCGAGAGTGGTTCCGGCAGCCAGCGCGCGGTCGCCTGCCCGCTGGATCACGGGGCCGTCCGCGATGGGATCGGAAAACGGCACTCCCAGTTCGATCAGATCGGCGCCGCCGCGTTCGAGCGCCGCGATCAGCCCGGGTGTCGCCTCGGGCGACGGATCGCCCGCCGTAAGGTAGGCAACCATTCCACAGCGCTGCTCGCGCTTCAGCGTTTCAAAGAGCCGGGTGATTCGCGTCACGATTTCGCTTGATCCGGCTCCTGCCGGTCCAGTTCCATGAAGTTTTCACGATAGATGTCGATATCTTTGTCCCCGCGCCCGGAAAGATTCACAAGCAGGGTCTGGCCCTGGCATACGGGCGCGCGGCGGATGGCTTCCGCGACGGCATGCGCCGATTCGAGTGCCGGGATGATGCCCTCCATCCGGCTCAGCGTTTTCGCGGCGGCGAGAGCGTCCTTATCGCAGCAGGCGCAGTATTCCGCGCGGCCGCGATCGTGCAGCCAGGCGTGCTCGGGTCCGACGGAGGCGTAATCGAGGCCGGCCGAAACGGAGTGCGTGGCGGAAATCTGACCGTAATCGTCCTGCAGAACGTAGCTGCGCGAGCCGTGCAGAACGCCCGGGCTCCCGCCGGCGAAGCGCGCGGCGTGTTGTCCAGGCGCGTGGCCGCGTCCCCCGGCCTCGACGCCGATGAGACGGACTCCCTCGTCTTCGACGAACGGATGGAAAATGCCGATGGCGTTGCTGCCGCCTCCCACACAGGCAATCACGGCGTCGGGCAGGCGGCCTTCGGCCTCCAGAATCTGCCGCCGGGCTTCGACGCCGATCACGCGATGGAAATCGCGCACCATCGTCGGATAGGGATGCGGCCCCAGCGCGGAGCCAAGCAGGTAGTGAGTTGTCGCAACGTTGGTGACCCAGTCACGCATGGCTTCGCTGATGGCGTCCTTGAGGGTCCGGCTGCCGTTGGTCACGCCCACCACCCTGGCTCCCAGCAGGCGCATGCGGAAAACGTTGAGACGCTGGCGGCGCATGTCCTCTTCGCCCATGTAAACGGTGCAGTCAAAGCCGAACAGCGCGCATACGGTAGCAGTGGCGACGCCGTGTTGCCCGGCGCCCGTTTCCGCGATGATGCGGCGTTTGCCCATGCGGCGGGCGAGGAGCGCCTGCCCGAGGCAGTTGTTGATCTTGTGCGCGCCCGTATGCAGCAGGTCTTCGCGCTTGATGTAAAGGCGAATGCCCAGTTGCTCCGAGAGCCGGTTCGCAAAATACAGGGGCGTCGGGCGGCCCGCGAAGTTCGTGAGCAGATGGTGGAGTTCGCGATGGAACTCCGGGTCCTTCTTCGCGTCCTCATA
>CAZXCO010000084.1:0-2225 GCA_964639095.1 uncultured Solibacteraceae bacterium | reverse complement strand
GCTTCACTGGGAATGATGTTGATGACTGTCGGCTCCGCTTCCGGTCTGTCCGGCGGCATGCAATGGAGCGATGCGCAGTGGAGCGAGTTACGATTGGGAATGACGCGGGGCGATTTCCTCAGCCTCTTGTGTGCGGTAACGTTCGCTCTTCATATTGTAGTGATTGGCCATTATTCACAGCGTCACGGCTTTGAATCGCTTGCGGTCACGCAGATCGCAACCGCCGCGTTTCTCGGTCTTCTCTTCTTCCGTTTTGCGGAGCCCGTCCGCTTCCACCTGACGCCGGGTGTGGCAGCCGCCGTGCTCGTAACCGGGTTACTGGCGACGGCGCTCGCGTTCACGACGCAGGCGTGGGCTCAACAATATACGTCGTCCACCAGAACGGCTCTGATCTTTGCCCTTGAACCGCCTGTCGCCTGGCTGACGTCCTGGGCGATGACCGGCGAACGGATGGCAAATCGCGGTAAAGTAGGAGCCGGAATGATTTTGGCAGGAATTTTACTCGTTGAATGGAAGCGAGGTTCCAGGCGGGTTTGAAACGATCCCATCCATGAGGACATCTCAATAAGACAGAGCGGTGAATCCGGGGATCCAGCGCCATTGACAGGAGCAGGTACAACGATGAGTTTCTACGATAAAGTGCGAAGACAGAAGTTTCTGTCGTTCACTCTGATATTGTTTACGCTTTCGATCGGTATTGTGATCGGCACTCTGGTCCAGACCGGCGCGAAAGCCGCGAAAGAGCAGGCGGTAGCCGCGGATGCGACACCGCTGACGATCCCCAGTCCCACCCACATGGACAACGACTTCACACGGGTGGCTAAGATGCTCGAACCCTCCGTCGTCAATATTTCGACGGAGTACATTCCCAAGACCACCACGCAGTCGCGCAACCAGCCGCGCCGGCGGCAGTCGCCTGACGATGACGACGACAACAGCGGCAACCTGCAGGATTTCTTCCAGCGCTTCTTCGGCGGGCCCGGTGGCCCCGGCGGGCAATTCCAGTTCGGCGAACCCGAAGATCAGCGCAGCGCCAGCCTCGGCTCGGGCGTCGTGGTGGACCCCAACGGCTACATCCTGACCAACAACCACGTGGTCGAGAAAGCCACCAAAATCACCGTCAAGTTCATGAATGACGACAAGGAGTATCCCGCGACCGTCATCGGAACCGATTCCGACACCGATCTCGCGGTGGTCCATGTCGACAGGAAGAATCTGACGGCGGCGAAAATCGGCAATTCCGACTCCCTTCAGGTGGGCGACTGGTCGATTGCGATCGGCTCGCCGTTCGGCTTCCAGGCCACCGTCACCGCGGGCATCGTCAGCGCCGTCGGGCGCGATATCCCCGGCGACAGCAAAGCCAGTTTTCAGCACTTCATCCAGACAGATGCAGCCATCAATCCCGGAAACAGCGGCGGTCCGCTCGCCAATATCAAGGGCGAGGTGGTCGGTATCAACACGATGATCGCGAGCCGCAGCGGCGGTTATCAGGGCATCGGCTTCGCGATGCCGATCAACACCGGGGTCAAGGTCTATAACCAGATCATCAAGAGCGGCCACGTGACCCGCGGGTCGGTCGGGATTCGCTTCCGGCCCGAGAACGAGAGCCTGTTGAAGGTCTACGGCGCTGATCATGGCGTCTTTGTGGAATCCATCGAGCCGGATGGCCCGGCTGATAAGGCCGGCATGAAGCCGGAGGACGTTGTGGTTTCGATTAACGGCAAGTCCGTCATGAAAGGTCAGGACCTGATCGACATGGTGGCCGACAGCCCCGTCGGATCCACGCTCAAGGTCGGCATTATCCGCGACAAGAAGCCGATGACGCTGAACGTGGTGGTTGCCGATCGCACCAAAACCTTCGCCAAGGAGTACGGCGGCGTTTCGCCCACAACGCCCGACGAAAGTAACGGCCGGCCTACGCAGGTGAAGTTTGGCATGTCGGTGCAGTCGATTCGTGAAGCCGATCGGGACAATCTGGGCTACCACGGCACGGGTGGCGTGCTCATCGCGGCCATCGAGCCCGGTTCCTTCGCCGACGATATCGGTCTTCAGAAGGGCGACATCGTTGTCGAGCTTAACCGTCAGAAGGTGAACAGCCCCGAGGACATCCGCCGCATTCAGTCCACGCTGAAGCCCGGCGAACCCGTGGCCTTCCAGGTCATGCGGCAGGCGCAGGGACCGCGCGGCGGCGGTGGCGACTGGCAGTCGTTCTTCGCGGCCGGCAC
>CAZXCO010000083.1:0-1511 GCA_964639095.1 uncultured Solibacteraceae bacterium | reverse complement strand
AGCTTGAACAGGACCTGCGAGAGGCTTTCCAGCGGTTCTTCGGCCTGCACGAAAGCGCTCGCGGTGACGCCGCCGCTCTCGATGATGTCGAGCGCTTCGCGGAAAGCGCGCGGCGTATGGTGGAAGCTCGCGGTACAGGTGATCTCGGAATAGTGCAGCAGATTGGTGTCGAGTTCGACGCGTGTGCCGCTGGGCGGACCGCCGAAAAAGTTCACCACGCCGCCCCGGCGCAGCATTTCGACGGACCAGTTCCAGGTTTCGGCGCGGCCGACGGCCTCGATGACGATATCGGCGCCGCGGCCGCCGGTCAGTTCGCGAACCGCGGCCACCGGGTCCAGCGTTTCTTCGGTGGCGATCACACGGTCGGCCCCCAGTTTCAGGGTGTGATCGAGTTTGGAGCGGCGGCGGCCGATCGCAATCACCTGCGCGCCGCGCAGCTTGGCCAGACGAACGAACATGGACCCGATGGGGCCGATGCCGATGACCGCAACCGTGTCGCCCGCTTCCATGCCGGTGTTTTCGAGACCCTTGACGACGCAGGCCAGGGGCTCGGCCAGGGCGGCGTCCTGATACTTCAGGTGGGGCGCGATGACATAGGTGTTGCGCTCCACAATGCGGGCGGGAACCCGGATGTACTCGGCATACGCGCCGTTGTTGAACATCAGGTCCTCGCACAGATTCACCTTGCCCCGCTGGCAGTAAAAACACTGGAGACAGGGAGCGGAATTGGCGGCGACCACGCGCTGGCCCGGATGAAAACGCGTGACGGAGTCGCCCACGGCAATGATGTCGCCGGCGAATTCGTGGCCGAAGCCCGCCGGAGGAACGATCATGCGGGCGTGATAACCCCGCCGGAAGACCTTGACGTCGGTCCCGCAGGTCAGGGCGGCGCGAACACGAACGAGGATATCCCCCGGTCCGATCGCAGGGACCGGGATTCGTTCCAGTTGTACGTGCTCTTTGCCGTAGAGTATGGCGGCGAGCATGGTCCCGCTATTCATTTGTTCTCTGACGACTGCGGCTCCGGATCTTCCGTTGTGTCCTGCGGGCGCACGATGATCTTGAGCGGATTCTCCCCGGGAAAGTCGCCCGGGTGCGTCGCCAGGCGGAATGCAAACTCGATCTTATCAAGCGGCAGGCGATGCGATATGAGCAGGTGCAGTGGCAGTTTTCCGCTGAAGACAAGGTCGGCGGACTCCTTCTGGATATCGACGGAAGCGCTGTAGGAACCGAGAAGCGAGCGTTCACCGACGCAGATGCTTGCGCCGGAAAGCTCGATCCGTTCTTTATCCGAGGTCTGGGCGAAGAGCATGATCTTCGCGCCGGGCCGGGATGAGCGCACCGCTTCTTCGACTAATCCTTTCACGTTGGTGGCGACGAAGACAATATCAGCCCCGCGGCCTTCGGTCAACTCCCGGAGCTTCCCGCTCACATCGTCGCGGCGTGGATCGAGGGCGAAGGCAGCACCGCAGAGCTTCGAAAGTTCGAGCCGCCGCGGGATGGTGTCGGTG
>CAZXCO010000082.1:0-2511 GCA_964639095.1 uncultured Solibacteraceae bacterium | reverse complement strand
ACGTAGATGACTTTGCCGGCAGCGTCTTTGTACAAATACACTCCCGGCGCGAGCGGTAACTGCGCTACTTTTTCCCGGAGTGGACTATCTGGGGACTGCATTTCTGCGGATTCCCGCAAGGGCAATATACTTGAATTATGTCATGCTGGCGACTTTCTCTCCTCTGTCTGGCGGCGGCATTGACAATGCCTGCCGCCTCGTCCGCCCAGCAAACGAAGGCTTCAAACAGCCAGGAGAACGCGCAGGCGGATGGCGATCAGATCTCCGCGGATCAGCTGCCCCCGGATGAAGACAAGAGCAAACCGCAGCCGCAACAGTACAGTTTCAATCCTCTGCAATCGAAGAAGGAGTTTTCCGTCGGCCAGTTCTATTTCAAGAAGAACGATTATCGGGCCGCCGTGGGGCGCTTTCGCGAGGCGACGAAATGGAACGACGGGAACGCCGAGGCCTGGTTGCTGCTGGGCCAGGCCGAGGAAAAAATGAAGGATACGAAGGCTGCCCGCGAGGCCTGGGAAAAATATCTGCAGCTTGCGCCCGAGGCAAAAAACGCGGCGGAAGTGCGCAAAAAGCTCGAAAAGCTCAAGAGCTGAATCGCCGCAGGCTCGTTCAGGGCGCGAGATCCCAGTAGATCGTGCAGTCCTCTTCCTCAAAGTCGAACTTCTTCCTGTAGAGCGGCTTGAAAATGTCTTCGGTCAGCTTGTGGCCTTTGTCGCAATCGACCGCAGTGGCGAATCGTTTGGCCTCAATCTGCCGGATCTCTTCACTCTCGGAGACGAGATGCAGCGGGGTGGCGCTCGCCGGGGGGAAGTCGAGCTTGTGGGAATCGGCCAGTTCCATCCCCGCGGGCGGAGAACGGCGAGTCAGGAAATAAATCGGCTCGTCGCTCAGAATCACCGCATCCGGCGGAGTCACCTGATCCACTTTGGCGGCGATTCTTTCGAGGTCGCGCCAGTTGATGAAGGCGTGCTTGTCGTGCAGGGCCTTCGCCAGTTCGAGGGAGAAAATTCCCGCCAGAGCGACGATCGGCCATACGGGCCGGCGCGGCGTGTACAGCCGGAGACAGAGGAAGTACAGGCCGGCGGCCGCAAGAATCGCGAGGAACGGCAGCGCGAACAGATAGTATCGCTGAAAAGTCGGATGAGCAGTGGAAATGTGGATTCCAAGCGCCAATGCAAGCCAGCCGCAGAGATAGAACTCTGTCCGCCGCGGCCCTGCCCACCTCGGGTCGGCGGATTCCGGCCCGAACCGGATGAAGAGCAACCCCGCCAGCGCGAGGAGGCCTACCAGCAGCGCCTGCGCGGAGTGGAGCCACGACAGCATGACCCCGATGTCATGCGGAATCGCGCCCGGCCATTCCACCTGGCGATAGATCAGGTTGTACTGAATGATGTCGAAGAACGTCTGCCGCGGCGCTTTGACGAGCATCCAGGCGACGGGAAGAAACGGAACCACTGCCGCGGCGGCAAATGCCGATAACTTCGACCATCGGTTCCCTGCCCTGTTCCGGTAAACCATCCAGATTGCGAGGATGGGGCAGACGGGCGCCGAAAGGAGCGTCGCACCGGCGCCGGCCGACGAGCAGAAGCCCGCGACTGCCGGCAGAAGCCATCCGTTGCGGTCGACCGACGCCACTGTGGCGCGAAACGCAAGCACAATCAGGAACAGGCAGAGCCCGTATGCCTGGCCAATCGTGCCATATTGAACAATCAGCACATTCAGCCCCACGGTCAGCGCGCCCAGCAGCGCCGCGGGAAAGCGCCAGTCGGACACCGGGAAGCGCGTGAACAAATAGTCGGCGGTCATCAGGACCGCGCCCATTGTCATCAGAGTGGCGATCGCGTGCGGCACCCGCCAGGTCTGCGGGAAGATCAGCATCCAGAAGGCGTTCCACCAGGCATTCAGCGGCGTCTGGGAGTAATTGAAATCGATGTACAGCCGCTTTCCCCGTGTGATCAGCTGGGCCGCGAGCAGGTGCCAGCCCTCATCCCAGGCAAAGGCATCTGTTTCCGCATAGACCATGAGGCCTGCAGCAAGCAGCAGGATAACGCCCGCCAGAATCCTGTACGATCTCTGGTTTCGGCTTACGCGCAGTTCCGACATGGCATCGCCATGACCATTATGCCCGCGGAAAAGGCGAATGGAGCGGCGCGCCTACGCCGCGCGGCGAAAGACCTGGCGTTCGATCACATGCAGAATTCTTCGGAATCCCGCCTCCCATTCAGGAAACAAATCCACATACTGGGTTTCCCGCTGGATGCGCGAGGGCACGCGGCACTCGTCAAGCCGGACCGGGATGAGGAACACCTCATCCAGCGGCATGCGGCTGGCGCAATCGAGCGCATAACGGACTTCAGCCTGGAACCCGCCGCGCTTCTTCACCGACCGGCTCGAAAAGCAGGCGATGAAAAAATCGGCGTTCGTGATTGCGTCTTCAATCCGCCGCGGCCAGTTCTGACCGGGAAGCAGTTTGCGGCAGTCGAGCCAGGGGTCGAATCTGCGGCCGGCCAGCCC